>NZ_JBFUIR010000014.1:0-196529 GCF_056401755.1 Pseudomonas sp. P4_D7
CCCCGAGGCCCGCCGACTTTTGCACAACGCAGCGATGTCGGCTAGCCGTACGATAGCCTGGAAAGGGTTTTACGAAGCCCAAAGAGCACGGGGTTTCAGCACCACGCAGGCGTTGGTGATGCTGGCTCGCAAACTTGCTCGGGTGGTATTCGCCTTGCTGAAAGGGCAAAGCGAATATCAGGCAAAAGTCAGTTGAGGGCTTCCCCTCAACCATAGAATCTCCCACAGTTGAAATGCATTCCAAATGCGGGAGCGAGCCTGCTCGCGAAGGCGCCGGGACTATTGAGGGAGATTTCGGATCAACGCCCTTTCTTCCAGAGCCACGCCCCGACCAGAATCCCCATCGCGCACAGCACCGCCACATAGTAGGCAGGCCCCATCGCGCTTTCTTTCAGCAGCAGGCTGACCACCATCGGCGTCAACCCGCCGAAGATCGCGTAAGCCACGTTGTACGAGAACGACAATCCACTAAAGCGCACCACCGGCGGGAACGCCTTGACCATCACGTACGGCACCGCACCAATGGTGCCAACCAGAAAACCGGTCAGCGCATACAGCGGGAACAGCCAGTTCGGGTGATCGGCGAGGCTGTGATAGAAGGTCCATGAGCTGATCAGCAAACCCAGGCAACCGAAGACGAATACCCGGCCGGCCCCAAAGCGATCCGCCAGTGCGCCGGAAATGATGCAGCCGATGCTCAGGAACACAATCGCCAGACTGTTCGATTGCAACGACTCGGTCGGCGAGAAGTGATAGACCGTTTGCAGCACGGTCGGGGTCATCAGGATCACCACAACGATCCCGGCCGACAGCAACCAGGTCAGCAGCATCGAGATCGCAATCGCCCCGCGATGATCACGCAGCACTGCGCGCAGAGGCACTTCTTCAGCCAAGGCTTTACGCAGTTGCAGCTCGGCGAATACCGGGGTTTCGTGCAGCCAGCGGCGCAAGTAAACCGAGAACAGGCCGAACACACCGCCCAGCAGGAATGGAATACGCCAGGCGTAATCGGATACTTCCGCCAGCGTATAAATGCTGTTGATCGCGGTGGCGACCAGCGAGCCGAGCAAAATGCCGGCGGTCAGGCCGCTGGTGAGGGTGCCGCAGGCGTAACCCATGTGCTTTTGCGGTACGTGTTCGGAAACGAAGACCCACGCGCCCGGTACTTCGCCACCAATCGCCGCGCCCTGAATGACCCGCATCAATAGAAGAAGGATCGGCGCCCACAGGCCGATCTGCGTGTAGGTTGGCAGCAGACCCATGATCAGGGTCGGCACGGCCATCATGAAAATGCTCAGGGTGAACATCTTCTTGCGCCCCAGCAGGTCGCCGAAGTGTGCCATGACGATGCCGCCCAGCGGTCGCGCCAGATAGCCGGCGGCGAAAATGCCGAAGGTCTGCATCAGGCGCAGCCACTCGGGCATGTCGGCGGGGAAGAACAGCTTGCCGACCACGGTGGCAAAGAAAACGAAGATGATGAAATCGTAGAACTCCAGCGCGCCACCGAGGGCGGACAGCGACAGAGTCTTGTAGTCATTGCGGGTCAACGGTCGTGCGGGTTGCTCGGGCTGCGCGAGGCTCGAAGGCGCTGTGGTCATGGCAAGGGCTTCTCTTATAGTCGGATCTGCCGCCACAACAACGCTGGCGGTGGCTTGGGCAGGTTCGGCACCATAGCAAATTGTTCGAAAAAGCACATAGAGGTGCGTATTTGACGGTCGAAATGAGAACCGGATGGTCGTCGCGGAGTCTACCGACCGATATACTCGCAACCTGCTCCGGTTTGTAGGGGGTTGCTGTGCGAAAACGTCGTTGGCCCGGCCTTTGCTCGGGATTAGCCGGTTTCGCAGAGTTTCTCCTTAGGCGCCTGATGGAAAACGTGACGAACGTAGTATGTTCGGTGCTGAATCGTTTTTCCCGAAGACGGCTACCACCAGCAATACCAACGAAGAGTCACGGGTCAGAGGCACCCCCGGCATGATAGAGCTCGAACAAGAAGATCCGATCCCGCAAGGCGACCTGGCCCTGCAAATCACCGCACTCCCACGCGAAACCAACGGCTTTGGCGATATTTTCGGCGGCTGGCTGGTGGCACAGATGGATTTGGCCGGCACCGCAATGGCCAGCCGTGTCGCTGGCGGACGCGTCGCCACCGTCGCCATCGACCGCATGGCGTTTCTCGTGCCTGTGGCTGTCGGCGCGCAATTGTCCTTTTATACCCAGACCCTGGAAATCGGCCGCAGCTCGATCCAGATGATGGTCGAAGTGTGGAGCGACGACCCGTTGTCCAGCGAGTGGCGTAAAGTCACCGAAGCGGTCTTCGTCTTCGTCGCCATCGACGGCAGCGGTCGCACTCGCTCGGTTCCACCACGCGCGCGTTAAACATCGTCGCCGTTTTACGGTCGATAGTTGTCCTTGTTACTGATCGAGAGCTGTCCCATGAACACGCCCAACGTTGAAGCCGTGAAACTGGATGAACTGAACTGCTGGCGTATCCGCCACGGTCAGGCCGAAGTGCTGGTGGCCCAGCAAGGCGCGCACATCCTCAGTTATCAGATCGATGGCCAGCCGCCGATCATCTGGCTCAACGACAAGGCCGAGTTCAAGACCGGCAAAAGCATCCGCGCCGGTGTACCGGTGTGCTGGCCGTGGTTCGGCAAGTTCGAGCGTAACCCGCAGAGCGTGCAGGCCATGTTTACCGGTGAGCAACCGGCACCCGCGCACGGTCTGGTGCGGGCGATGGATTGGGAGCTGGGCGGCATCGAATCGGAGGCTGACGGCGTCAAGGTCGAATTCAAGCTGCCCTACCCCGAAGGTGGCCTGCCGGGCTGGCCACATCAGGTCGATCTGACCCTGACCCTGCATTTGTCCGAGCAACTGAGTTTCAGCCTGACCAGCCATAACCGTGGCAGTGACAGCGTCAGCCTGAGCCAGGCGCTGCACACTTACTTCGCGGTCAGTGACGTGCGCAATGTGCATGTCGATGGCGTGGATGGTTTGAATTACATCGAGACGCTGGATGACTGGAAAACCACCAGTCAGCAAGGTGCTCTGCATTTTGCCGGAGAGACCGACCGCATCTACCTCGATGCTCCGCCACAGCTGAGCATTGTCGATCCAACGTGGGAACGACGCATTGTGCTGACGGCTACCGGTTCGCGCACGGCGGTGATCTGGAACCCGTGGATCGACCGTGCCGCCGCGCTGGCCGACATGGATAACGATGGCTGGCAGCGCATGCTGTGCATCGAGACGGCGAATGTGATGGATGACGTGGTTACGCTGGCACCGGGTGCGAGCCATACCATGGGTGTTAGCGTCGGCAGCCAACCGCTTTAAGACGCGCCGCAATACGAAATGTGGGAGCGAGCTTGCTCGCGAAGGCGTTGTATCAGTCAACATTCAAATGTCTGACACACCGCTTTCGCGAGCAGTCTCGCTCCCACAATTGTTTTGTATAGGTCCTACAGATCAGATTCCTGCACCACCCGCACCTTGTCCGCTTCCAGCGCATACGCCGCATCGGCCAGATCATTGCTGACCTTCTCGACCTTCAGCGTGCCGGTCACCCACAGCGGCGTGTAGATATCGTCCAGCTTCAAGCCTTTCGGATAACGCACCAGCACCAGTTGATTCGGTGGCGGTGGCGGCACATGGATGCACGCGCCCGGGTACGGCACGAGGAAGAACAGCGTGCTGCGACCCTTGGCGTCGGATTCCAGCGGCACCGGATAACCACCGATGCGGATGTGCTTGTCGTTCATCGACGCCACGGTTTTGGTCGAATACATCACTGCCGGCAGACCTTTGGCCTGCTTCATCCCGCCCTTCTCGGTGAAGGTGCCGGTGGCTTCCGGGGAGTTGTGGTCGATTTCTGGCATGGCCTCGAGGGCCTTTTGGTCCGACTTGGGCATCAGTTCGAGCCAGTCGGTTTCCGGCAGTTCGCCGGCGTGGGCCAAAGCGCTACCCAGGAAAAGGAGAGTCAACAAAAGACGGCGCATGAAGGTGCTCGGTATAGAAAGGAAAGAACAGTAAATCGCCGAGCATTCTAGCCCTCCCGGCCACTTTGGCAGAGAGGGCTTTGTCGCTTTGGATCAGTTCTTTTTGATCAGGCCGTAGATCACCAGCAACACGATCGCGCCGACCAGTGCGCCGATGAAGCCTGCGCCCTGACCTGCCTGATAGATGCCCAAGGCCTGGCCGCCGTAGGTGGCTGCCAGCGAACCGCCGATACCGAGCAGGATGGTCATGATCCAGCCCATGCTGTCATCGCCCGGTTTCAGGAACCGCGCCAGCAGGCCGACGATCAAGCCGATAAAGATGGTTCCGATAATTCCCATGGCATTTCCCTCTGAATAGTAGATATGCGAAGCCTAGTCAGACTTTAGCATCCTGCCATCAGAGAACGGCGGCACCTGAATGGTTCCGCCGCTGGCACATGAAACTGTCGTTACTCAGCGATCAACGCTTCGACCTTGACGATCTGCGCCTGCAGCGTGGCCATGTCGGCGCAGCGCAGGTTGGCGTGACCGACCTTGCGCCCGGCCTTGAAGGCCTTGCCGTAGTGATGCAGATGGCAGTCTTCGATAGCGATGACTTTCTCAACCGGCGGTACAACACCGATGAAGTTAAGCATCGCGCTCTCGCCGACTTTGGCCGTCGAGCCCAGCGGCAGGCCGGCAACGGCGCGCAGATGGTTTTCGAACTGGCTGCACTCGGCGCCTTCGGTGGTCCAGTGCCCGGAGTTGTGCACGCGCGGGGCGATTTCGTTGGCCTTGAGGCCACCGTCGACTTCAAAGAACTCGAACGCCATGACGCCGACGTAGTCGAGTTGCTTGAGCACGCGGCTCGAGTAGTCTTCGGCCAGCGCCTGCAACGGGTGATCGGTACTGGCCACCGACAGCTTGAGGATGCCGCTGTCGTGGGTGTTGTGCACCAGAGGATAGAACTTCGTTTCACCATCGCGGGCACGCACGGCGATCAGCGAGACTTCACCGGTGAACGGCACAAAGCCTTCCAGCAGGCAGGCAACGCTGCCCAGCTCGGCGAAAGTGCCGACCACGTCTTCCGGCTTGCGCAGGACTTTCTGGCCCTTGCCGTCATAACCCAGGGTGCGGGTTTTCAGCACGGCCGGCAGACCGATCGAAGCCACCGCAGCGTCCAGATCGGCTTGCGACTGAATGTCAGCGAAAGCCGGAGTCGGGATGCCCAGGTCCTTGAACATGCTCTTTTCGAACCAGCGGTCGCGAGCGATGCGCAGGGCTTCGGCACTCGGGTAGACCGGGACGAATTGCGACAGGAATGCCACGGTTTCGGCCGGGACGCTTTCGAACTCGAAGGTCACCAGATCGACTTCATCGGCGAGTTGGCGCAGATGATCCTGATCGCCGTAATCGGCCCGCAGGTGTTCGCCCAGCGCAGCGGCGCAAGCGTCCGGCGCAGGGTCGAGAAAAGCGAAGTTCATGCCCAGCGGCGTACCCGCCAGAGCCAACATGCGACCCAACTGGCCGCCACCGATTACACCGATCTTCATCTCAACAACCTCAGGCAATACGTGGGTCTGGATTGTCCAGGACGCTGTCTGTCTGCTCGGCACGGAAGGTTTTCAGTACCGCGTGGAACTGCGGATGCTTGGCGCCGAGGATGCTCGCCGAGAGCAGGGCAGCGTTGATCGCGCCGGCCTTGCCGATGGCCAGGGTGGCGACCGGAACGCCCGCTGGCATCTGCACGATCGACAGCAGCGAGTCGACGCCAGAGAGCATGGCCGACTGCACCGGCACACCCAGCACCGGCAGGTGGGTCTTGGCCGCACACATGCCTGGCAGGTGGGCCGCGCCACCGGCTCCGGCGATGATCACCTCGATGCCACGACCTTCAGCCTCTTCGGCGTACTGGAACAGCAGATCCGGGGTGCGGTGGGCAGAGACCACTTTGACCTCGTACGGGATGCCGAGCTTTTCCAGCATATCGGCGGTGTGGCTAAGGGTGGACCAATCGGACTTGGAGCCCATGATCACGCCAACCAGTGCACTCATCGTCGCGCCTCTTCTCTCTGGAGCGCCCGCAGGCGCGTCATAAAACAACAAGCCACGCAGGTTGCGTGGCTTGATTGTACGAAAAATGGCCGGACGTGCCGGCCGAAGGCCGCGCAGTATACCGCAAAGAAAGCAATAAACAGCCCCCCGCACGACCATCTGTCATCTGCCGCAAATGCCCGGTTTTATTGACTTGAAGGTCAGCGACAGAACACCGCAAATCCCCTGTAGGAGTGAGCCTGCTCGCGATGGCGGTGTATCAGTCACATCATCGTTGAATGTGCAGACGCTATCGCGAGCAGGCTCACTCCTACAAGGGGGCCGCGTAGGCTCAGGAAGCTTGGGCAGCGCCACCCTCGAGCTTGCGCCACAGCAGGCGTACGTTGGCTTTGCGTACCAAGGCGCAGCGGTAGAGGCGAATTTCCAGCGGCACATGCCATTGCGGGCCGCCGCAGACCACCAGCTCGCCACGAGCCAGCTCAGCACGCACGCTCAATTGCGGTACCCAGGCGATACCCAGGCCTTCCAGTGCCATGCTTTTCAGACTGTCAGCCATCGCCGTTTCGTAAATAGTGGTGAAACGCAGCTGACGCTGACGCAGCAAACCATTCACCGAACGCCCGAGAAACGCACCGGCGCTATACGCCAGCAACGGCACGCTCGCATCACCTTCGAGATCGAACAGGGGCTTGCCCTCGGCATCCGCCGCACACACAGGGAGCATTTCCGTCTGGCCCAAATGCAATGAAGGGAAAATCTCCGGGTCCATCTGCATTGCCGCATCCGGATCGTAGAACGCCAGCATCAAATCACAGCCACCTTCGCGCAACGCATGCACCGCATCGCCGACGTTGGTTGCAACCAATCGGGTGGCGATGTTCAACCCTTCATTACGCAACTGCGCGATCCAGCGCGGGAAGAAACCCAGCGCCAAGGAGTGAGCGGCAGCGACCTGCATCACTTCGCCCTGCCCGCCTTCCAGATGATGCAGATGGCGTAGCACTTCACCGAGCTGTTCAACCACCGTGCGCGCGGTCACCAGAAACAACTGCCCCGCTGCCGTCAGTTCGATCGGCGTGCGCGAGCGATTGACCAGAGTCAGCCCCAGCGCAGCCTCCAGACTGCGAATCCTTCGACTGAACGCCGGCTGGGTCACGAAGCGCCGTTCGGCCGCCTGCGAAAAGCTGCGGGTGGCGGCCAGAGCACTGAAGTCCTCGAGCCATTTGCTTTCCAGATTCATCACGTCCTCCAGGACACGCACCAAAACAGGTCACACGTCTGCCGCGCACGCGGCGTCACACGGGCATTATGCCGAATGTGCATAGGGCAGTGCTGAACAGCATTGGCCCAAAATTTCCCACAAGCCTAGCATTCGCAGCGTTCCGGCACAGACCGGGTCCATATCGAGATGATTTCTATCATGTCCTCCGCTGCATCTTTCCGCACAGAAAACGACCTGCTTGGCGCCCTCGAAGTACCGGCTCAAGCGTATTACGGCATCCAGACCCTGCGAGCGGTGAACAACTTCCGTCTCTCCGGCGTTCCGATTTCGCATTACCCGAAACTGGTTGTCGGCCTGGCGATGGTCAAACAGGCCGCCGCTGACGCCAACCGCGAGTTGGGTCACCTGAGCGAAGCCAAGCACGCTGCCATCAGCGAAGCCTGTGCCCGATTGATCCGCGGTGATTTCCACGAAGAGTTCGTGGTCGACATGATTCAAGGTGGCGCCGGTACTTCCACCAACATGAACGCCAACGAAGTAATCGCCAACATTGCTCTGGAAGCAATGGGTCACCAGAAAGGCGAGTACCAGTACCTGCACCCGAACGACGACGTCAACATGGCGCAGTCGACCAACGACGCCTACCCAACGGCGATCCGTCTGGGTCTGCTGCTCGGTCACGACACCCTGCTGGCCAGCCTCGACAGCCTGATTCAGGCGTTCGCGGCCAAGGGCAAAGAATTCGATCACGTCCTGAAAATGGGCCGTACCCAGCTGCAAGACGCCGTGCCGATGACCCTCGGCCAGGAATTCCGCGCGTTCGCCACCACCATGGGCGAGGACCTGGCGCGTCTGAAGTCGCTGGCCCCGGAACTGCTGACTGAAGTGAACCTGGGCGGCACCGCGATCGGTACCGGCATCAACGCCGACCCGCGTTATCAAGCGCTGGCTGTACAGCGTCTGGCCCTGATCAGCGGTCAACCGGTAGTGCCGGCGGCCGACCTGATCGAAGCGACTTCCGACATGGGCGCCTTCGTGCTGTTCTCCGGCATGCTCAAGCGCACCGCGGTCAAACTGTCGAAGATCTGCAACGACCTGCGCCTGCTGTCCAGCGGCCCACGCACCGGCATCAACGAAATCAACCTGCCAGCGCGTCAGCCAGGCAGCTCGATCATGCCCGGCAAGGTCAACCCGGTAATCCCGGAAGCCGTGAATCAGGTGGCGTTCCAGGTCATCGGTAACGACCTGGCGCTGACCATGGCAGCCGAAGGCGGCCAACTGCAGTTGAACGTGATGGAGCCGCTGATCGCCTTCAAGATCTTCGACTCGATCCGCCTGCTGCAACGCGCCATGGACATGCTGCGCGAGCACTGCATCGTCGGCATCACCGCCAACGAAGCGCGCTGCCGCGAACTGGTCGAACACTCGATTGGTCTGGTTACCGCACTGAACCCGTACATCGGCTACAAAAACGCCACCCGTATTGCCGGCCTCGCCCTTGAAAGCGGCCGCGGCGTACTGGAACTGGTGCGCGAAGAAGGTCTGCTCGACGAAGCCATGCTCGCCGACATTCTGCGCCCGGAAAACATGATTGCTCCGCGTCTGGTTCCGCTTAAAGCCTGAGCCGACGCGTAGTTTGTAGCACCGCTCACCAGGTCGAGGGACTAGACACCTCTCACCTTTTGAGGGCTTGGGGATTTGTCCCCAAGCCCTTTTTTTTAACTTTCTGACCCTGAGACCCGTATGTCTGGGGACTGAACAATGGGGGAGTCCGCTCCCACAAAAAAGCAGTTCCCGCACAAGCCCGGCGCCGGTAACGCCGGGTGTTTCACAGCTTCGTTTCGTCGCTTGCACCACAACCGTGCAGACGGGCGCCGCACTGATCGGTATAGTGCCGCCCCTCTTCGCGTGAGCGGTCGTCGGTAACGAGGCCACAACCCATGCGAAACCCGAACTAATAACAAACCCGCGAAATGGATCCGGGACGAAACCATCGCCTCACCTGTCGTGCCGTGCGCACACCGGTGTAACACGATATTTCTACCATCCAGCATTTGCTCACACAAAAAACAGCGAGGAAAAATCCATGCTCGAAGTCATCAACGACTTCCTCTCAGGGAAAGTACTGATCGTGCTCATTGTCGGGCTCGGTAGCTACTTCACGATTCGCTCGCGTTTCGTTCAATTGCGGCACTTCTTCCACATGTTCGCGGTGTTCCGCGACAGCCTCAAAGGCAGCGCCGGGCAACTCAGCTCGTTCCAGGCCCTGATGCTCAGCCTTGCCGGCCGTGTCGGTGCAGGCAACATCGCCGGTGTCGGCATCGCCGTGACCCTGGGTGGTCCAGGTGCGGTCTTCTGGATGTGGGTGACCGCACTGGTCGGCATGTCCAGCAGCTTCTTCGAATGCACCCTGGCCCAAGTCTACAAGCGCGCCGATGGCGACGGCCTGTACCGTGGCGGTCCGGCTTACTACATCCAGCACGGCCTGAAACTCAAAGGCATGGCGGTGGTGTTCTCGGTCCTGCTGCTGGTCACCTACGGCTTTGCCTTCATTGGCCTGCAGTCCTACACCGTGACTCACTCGCTGCAGAACGCCTTTGAATTCAACCCACAACACACCGGTATCGTCCTGGCAGTGTTGCTGGCCATCACCTTCATCGGCGGCATCAAGCGCATCGCCTCGGTGTCCGACCTGCTGGTACCGATCAAGACCCTCGCCTATATCGGCGTGACCCTGTACGTGATCGGTACTCAGATCGAACACGTACCAGCCATGCTGGAAACCATCTTCAAGAGCGCCTTCGGCCTCGACCCGGCCTTTGGTGGCCTGCTCGGCAGCGCCATTGTCATGGGCGTGAAGCGTGGCGTGTTCGCCAACGAAGCAGGCCTGGGCAGTGCGCCGAACGTCGCCGCCGTGGCTGCCGTGAAGCACCCGGGTGCCCAGGGCGTGGTTCAGGCCTTCAGCGTGTTCCTCGACACCTTCGTGATTTGCACCTGCACCGCGCTGCTGATTCTGCTGTCGGGCTTCTACACCCCGGGCTTCGAAGGTGACGGCATCGTCCTGACCCAGAACTCGCTGGCCGCTGTGGTCGGTGACTGGGGTCGCATGTTCGTCAGCGTCGCGCTGTCGCTGTTCGTCTTCACTTGCATCCTCTACAACTACTACCTGGGCGAAAACAGCCTGCAGTTCCTCACCCGCAACCGCGCCGCGCTGATGATTTTCCGCGGCCTGGTGCTGGCGCTGGTGGTATGGGGTTCGATGCAGGACCTGTCGACCGTGTTCGCCTTCGCTGACATCACCATGACCTGCCTGGCCTTCGTCAACCTGATGGCCCTGGCCATGCTGTTCAAGGTCGGCATGCGTGTAATGCGCGACTACGACGAGCAGCGCCGCGCCGGCGTTAAACAGCCCGTTTTCGACTCCAGCAAATTTACCGATCTGGATCTCGACCTGCAGGCCTGGCCGACCAACCCGTCTGCCGCTGCCGGCAAGACCGAAGCCGAGCCGCAAGGCGTGCCTGCAGCGCAACGCTGACAGGTGAATGACGGGCGCATCCCCTGCGCTCGTCAGTTATTGTGATGCAATAACTTGTAGGAGCGAGCCTGCTCGCGATAGCTGTCTTTCAGCCAACACCAATGTTGAATGATGAACCGCTATCGCGAGCAGGCTCACTCCTACAATGTCATCTCTTGTGGAGACCCTCAGATGATTGCCAATTCCTACCCAGCCGCCCAACACGTCATGGTGCTCTACACCGGTGGCACCATCGGCATGCAGGCCAGCGCCAACGGTCTGGCCCCGGCATCCGGTTTCGAAGCGCGGATGCGCGACTACTTGCACAGTCAGCCTGAGCTCGTTGTGCCGCAGTGGCGTTTCCGGGAAATGTCGCCGCTGATCGACAGCGCCAACATGACCCCGGCCTATTGGCAGCAACTGCGTGAAGCGGTGGTCGATGCCGTGGATGTGCAAGGCTGCGACAGCGTACTGATCCTGCACGGCACCGACACCCTGGCTTACAGTGCGGCGGCGATGAGCTTCCAGTTACTGGGGCTGAATGCTCGCGTGTGTTTCACCGGCTCCATGCTGCCGGCCGGTGTTACCGACAGCGATGCCTGGGAAAACCTCGGCGGCGCACTGGTCGCCCTCGGCGAAGGCCTGACGCCCGGTGTGCATCTGTACTTCCACGGTGAGCTACTGGCGCCAACCCGTTGCGCGAAGGTGCGCAGCTTCGGCCGTCATCCGTTCAAACGACTTGAGCGGCAGGGCGGCGGCGTGAAAGCGCCTTCGATTCCAGCGTCGTTGAACTACAACCAGCCGAAGCAACTGGCCAAGGTTGCCGTGCTGCCACTGTTCCCCGGCATCAGCGCCGAAGTCCTCGATGGTCTGCTCGACAGCGGCATTCAGGGTCTGGTGCTGGAGTGCTACGGCAGCGGTACAGGGCCGAGCGACAACCCTGAGTTTCTGGCAAGCCTTGGCCGTGCGCGGGATAACGGTGTGGTGGTGGTTGCCGTGACGCAATGCCATGAAGGCGGCGTTGAGCTGGATGTTTACGAGGCTGGCAGTCGATTGCGCGGTGTAGGCGTGTTGTCCGGTGGTGGCATGACTCGTGAGGCGGCGTTCGGCAAGTTGCATGGCCTGCTCGGTGCTGGGCTTGAAACTCAAGAAGTGCGCCGACTGATCGAACTGGATCTGTGTGGTGAGCTGCTCTGAGCATAACTCTGGATCGGCCCTCACCCTAGCCCTCTCCCGGAGGGAGAGGGAACTGACCGAGTTGTTTTTCGCTGTCCGTCGACCTGATAAACCGTGTCGATCGTGGATTCGGCAGAGATGTCTCACGTCGATGGATCTCGCCAATATCCCCCAATCGGCCCCCTCTACCTTTGGGAGAGGGTTGGGGTGAGGGGCTGCTGCGGCATGCAACTTGCTGCATTCCAGCCATCCTCAGGCTGGAAGATCTTATGCTCCACTCCCACCTCACCACCCTCAACGCCGTCTCGCTAATCCTCAACACCTTCAAAGCCGAAGGCCTGTCGAGCGAAGCGTTGCTGGCCGGCAGCGGCATCAGTGCGGCGGATCTCAGCCGGGCCGACACGCGCATCACCACCAATCAGGAGATGCAGGTTTGCGCCAATGCGGTCGCGCTTAAGCACGACATCGGTCTGGAACTGGGCCGGCGCATGCACGTTTCCTGCTACGGCATCCTTGGCTATGCCTTGCTGACCTGTGCCACCTTCGGTGACGCTTTGCGTCTGGCGATTCGTTATCCGGCGCTGTTGGGAACACTTTTCGAACTCAGTCTGGAGGACGATGGCGAACGCGTCTGGTTCGTCGCTGCCGATTATCGCGAGAGCCCGGCGATGGCGGTGTTCAATGCCGAGTTCTGCCTGGTGTCGCTGAAAGTCATTTGTGATGACCTGCTCGGGCATCCGCTGCCCTTGCTCGCCACGCGCTTCGAACACGCCGCACCGGATTACCGTGACAGTTATGCCGAGCACTTCGACAGCCCGCTGCACTTCGCCGCCAAGGACAACGCCTTCGCCTTCGACCGTCACTGGCTCGATCAACCGCTGCCGCTGGCCGATGCCATCACCCATCAAGCCATGGCCGAACGCTGCCGCAAGCAGAACCTTGAGTTCACCGGACGCCAAGCGTGGCTCGGGCGCATCCGCCAGTTGCTCAGCGCCCAACTGAACGCCGCGCCGGGGCTGGAAGGTCTCGCGCAACAAATGAAGTGCTCGCCACGCACTCTGCGCCGGCATCTCAAGGACATGGGCTGCAGCTATCAGGAATTGCTCGATGAACTGCGCTTCGAGCGAGCCAAGCAGATGTTGTGTGAGGATCAGTTGCCGATCTACCGCATCGCCGAGACCCTTGGCTTCAGTGAGACTGCGAGCTTTCGTCATGCCTTCGTGCGGTGGAGCGGCGTGGCGCCGAGTCAATTCCGGGCCTGAGGGGCGAATTGCGGTCAGTTTTTTTGGCCGTATCCATCCCCTTTTGGCCTTTCCTGCCGTTCTCCGATTCGCCACACACCGCAACACTGGGAGCAACCGAATCAGCCCTGCGGAGAACAACAAATGCTGACGATCTACTCGGACGATCACCACCTGCACCATGGCCGCTGCGAACTCATCGATGGCCAACTGAAGCCGTGCTTCGAGATGCCGTCGCGCGCCGACCATGTGCTGCAGCGCGTTAAAAACCAGAAGCTCGGCTCGGTCGAAGCGCCGAAGGATTTCGGTCTGGAGCCGATCGCCCGCATCCACAGCCGTGACTACCTCGACTTTTTCAAAGGCGCGTGGGCGCGCTGGACTGAATTCAATACCGACGGCGATCTGCTGCCCTACACCTGGCCGGCGCGCACTCTGCGTGCAATCAAACCGACCAGCCTGCACGGCCAGCTCGGTTATTACAGCTTCGATGGCGGCGCACCGATCACCGCCGGCACCTGGCAAGCGGCGTACAGCGCGGCGCAAGTGGCCCTGACCGCACAAGCGGAAATTCAGCGCGGCGCGCGCGCGGCCTTCGCCTTGTGCCGGCCACCGGGACACCACGCCGCCAGCGATTTGATGGGCGGTTATTGCTACCTCAACAACGCCGCCATCGCCGCACAAGCCTTTCTCGATCAGGGCCACAGGAAAGTCGCGATCCTCGACGTCGATTACCATCACGGCAACGGTACGCAGTCGATTTTCTATGAGCGCAGCGACGTGCTGTTCACCTCGATCCACGGCCACCCGGAAGCAGAATTTCCGTTTTTCCTTGGCTACGACGATGAGCGTGGCGAAGGCGCTGGGGAAGGCTTCAACTTCAACTATCCGCTAGCCGCCGGCTCCGGCTGGGACGTGTGGAGTGCGGCGCTGGATCAGGCCTGCGATGAGATCGATCGCTACGGCGCCGACATCATTGTCGTATCGCTCGGCGTCGACACCTTCAAGGATGACCCGATTTCGCAGTTCAAACTCGACAGCCCCGATTACCTGGCGATGGGCAAGCGCATCGCTGCACTCGGCAAACCGACATTGTTCGTCATGGAGGGCGGTTACGCTGTGGAGGAAATCGGCATCAACGCGGTGAACGTACTGGAAGGCTTCGAACGATAACCGGATTCCCGTCGCAATCGTAAACACCAGACCCGCCCAGGCGGGTCTTTTTTTGCCCGCAATATGTATGTACCGCACGTGCGCCGCCGCTCGCCGCTACCTTGCCCGGAACCGCCGCCCTTGGGCGCGCCCATCAGAGCAGGAGTTGCCCATGCCCGAAATCCCCTCGCCCAGCGCCGTCGATGTCGTGACTCAACTGGTGACCGGCCCTTCACTGCGAGAAGTTGCGTCGAAAACGCTGCGCCCCGCGCTCAGGACGCTGTATCCCGACCTCGATCTCGACCCGCAGCTGGCCATGGTCGTAAGACCGACCTGGGTCATTGAAGATGATCGGGTCGTCCCCGGTCGCCACCTGATCGAATCGCTGACCGACACCCTGGTACGCCTGGGCCTCTCCGGCACGACTGTGGCGTATCTCGACGGTGAGCATTATCTGACCTTGCAGCCCGACCTGCCGTCCGCCATCCAGCTGCCGGTGAAAATCAGCGCGATCGGTAAGCTGCTCAATGAGCTGGCACCGTTGCTGTTCATCGCCTACAAGGAACACCAGGTCAATTACTGGGATGATTTCACCTACCCAGGGCAGCCGCGCTGGCAGCAGATGTCACAGGCCCTGCGCAATTTGTGGAAGGTCGACGCGAACCCTGGCTGGGATGCCGACCAGCGCGCCATGGCCGAAGCGCTTTATAAATACCCGGACAAACACCAGCGACTGCCCACCGACAAATACAAGACCCGCGCCTGCCTGATTGATCTTGACCGTGGCGAGGGTGACGAGCAGAAGCATGTGACCCTGCTCGATACCGCGGTACTGATCGGCACCGATGACAAGCGCACCTTGATCATGACCCACTCGGTGCTGCAGGGCTTCGAGAGTTTTCAATCGCTGGAAAAACTCGGCGAAGCCCTGCCGCGTCGTTATTGGCAAGGTGCCTCCGGTGCCGGGTTGAAATGGCGACTGGTCGAACCACAGGGCCATTTCTTCGACTATCAAGCCTGCACACTGGTCGCCCTGGAAGCCGAGGCGCTGGGCGCGATCAATTATTTTCAGGGTTCGAGTTCCAGCGAGCTATATCCGCACACCGGGACTGTCGGCAATCCGCGAGAGCCGACACCGCGCCTCAAACCTCATATCGCTCGCCTGCGTCCGATGCTGCCAGAATGGCTCGACAGCGCCTCTCCCGCCGATCAAACCCGTTACAGCCGGCATCTGCTGGATCTGACGATGGTGCAGCACACGAACAAGGGAAAATCATTTCAAAGCGAAGTCATCAGCCTGCAAGCGTTCACCCGTGATGCCCTGAAACAACAGATAGCCAAGGATCATCCGCAAGCCGGCGAGGTGAGGATCGATGACATCGAGATCAGCATCACCAGCCTGGTGGTCTGGGGCACATTTGTCTTTCCGGGTAACACGCAGACCAAGACGCTGTCGCTCATTGAACTCGCGCTGCAGAACCTCGCGGGGCAGCCAGCCGGCAACAAAACCGTACGTTACAAGGATGGCGGCGTGTTGCCTGAGTGGATGACCGCAAGCTACCTGCAACAACTGGTCAGCAGCGTCGATATCGGCCAGACCTACCCGGCGTACCTGCAAAACCTGCTGATTGACAACAATGAGCAGGCGTCGGCAGTGCAAGCACTTTATGCCAGCCAGTTGCCCATCGAGCTGCCGCTGCTGGCGTTACAGCACAAAATACAGGGCAAGACCGGCATCACTGAGCAGGGTTATCGCTATGTGGTTGCCGCGCTGGCAAACACCGGCGATGAGCGTCATGTCGATCGCGATGAAATCGTCATTCGCCCGCTGGGGTTCGTGGCCCATCGCAGTCGATCACAGGCCGACATCGTCAACAACATGTTCGTCATCGGCCCGCGCGAGGCGGACAAAGGGCCGTGCCTGCTTTATCGACCACTGTTCGAAACGGCACTGATGCAATTTCCCTCACACGCCAACCTGTTTTACGAGATCCAGCACTCACAGGAGCTGCGCGAATCGGTCCTGGCCTGGTTGCCGGACGATGTGCGCTTCAAGTACAGCCAGTTCGTCTTCACCGCCCGATTGCCTTCAGTCTGGACTATCCCGCAATTGCTGGTGAACCCCTTCACCGCCCTCGACATGTCCGGCCCCGTTGCGCTGGCGACCGCAACGATTGAACACGATGTACTGGCGACCCTGCATAACAGCAACGTGCAGGCTGTCATCACCCAGGCCGATCGGCAATCGGTCTCTGATGCAGAAGCACGCTGGGCAACGCTCAAACACGGCGGTTGGATGCTGTTCAACGCGGCGTTGCCATTCCTCGGGCGCAGCGTCGGCACGGCAGCGTGGATCTGGCAGATCATGGACGACCTGCAAGAGATCAGCGACGAGGCCAATGAGCAATCCGGCAAGCTTGCCTGGACAGCCCTCACCGACATTCTCCTGGCCTTGGGCATGGTGCTCGCCCATCGCGCAGCGGTCGGCGACAAGCCATTCAGCGAGTCGATCCCGCAGGAAGAACCCACCGCCACCGTCACCACCGAACTCGTCGTCAGCAAACCGTTGCAGTTGCCGGACGTCTCCAGCACTGCACTGCCCATTGCGCATGAGATGGTGGTCAACCCCTTCACGGCGCTGAAACGATCCCCGGTCGCACTCGCAGCGCTGCTCGACAGTTTTCAGATCGCCAAACCCAAAGGCATCGGCGATGCCGCCACCGAGGGCACACACAGGCATCTTTATCCCCGCCAACAACAGTGGTTCGCTCCCGTAGGCCAGCGCTGGTTCGAAGTCATGCTCAATGAGCACGCCGAGGTGCAGATCATTGACTCGCGCCAGCAACCGCCGCGCAACGGGCCGCAACTGACCCGCACGGCCAACGGCCAATGGGTGGTCGACCTTCGCTTGCGCCTGCGAGGCGGCGGACTCGACAGCGCACTTGAGGCCGTTCAGGACGTGAGCAAAATGGACGCCAGGCAACTGACTGCCGAAATCAGTGCGTTCGACGTAACGATGAAAGCCAAGCAGATTCAGCGTGATGCTGACCACAAAGCCTTCAACGATGCGGTCGGGCAAGCACGAGGACCGGCACGCGAGCACTATCTGGCAACGCTAGACGCACAGCTCAAGGCGTACGGCGCGAATATTGAACAGATCAAGGCGTTGAATCAGAAAGAGCCGATTCCGAACTACCGGACCGTCATGATTGAGCGCCTGCAAATGCAGCTGTTTCTCGGGCAGGAATGGCTCGACCTGCATTCCGCCGTATTTCAGACTGACCTGAAGGCCATGCAGACAATGCTTGCCGATGAAGCCGGTTTCATCGCGCAGGCGTTTGTTCAGACCTTTGAAAGAATGACCCTCCAGACCCAGGCCATCATTGAAAAAACAGAGTTGGCCAATAGCCGTTTTGACGAACTGATGTTGTTGGGAAAAGATGCCGTCAAAATTATTCCAACCTACCGCAAGGCATTGCCGAAATATGATCTGAACGACCTCAAGCTTTTGCAGATCAGTCTTGGCCAGGAAATTTGCATCAAGGCCGGTACGACAGCGGACGCCGCCAATGCCTATCAGGCACTCGCCAGTCTCGTCGAAGACGCCGCGTTGAGTATCCAGAGCACGCTGAATCTGACCGAGGATGAAAGCCTCGACAACCTGCGCGAACGCATCGATGTCCTGAGCAATGTGGCCGAACAGTTTTCCGCCATCGATCAGCGCTTTGGTGATCTGCTCATCGACTACCCCGAACAGATCAACACTGAGCGACTGCAGCATGTGCGTAAACGGGTAAACGGGTTCAGGGCGCGCACGGATGTAAAACTGGCCGAGTTGCTGCACTTCAAGCACCTGCTGGGACCGACACCGGGGCCTTCGAAGGCGAGATCATCAACGCGCCAGATCATCAAAACCCAATCCAGAGGCACGGTAGTCGGCAATCGAAAAAAACGCATCAAGGGGCAAAAATCCGACCAGGTGGAAGTACGAACCACCCTGACGGGTGTCATCGCCACATTCCAGGAAGAGTCACCCGGTGTCTGGGTAGAACAGCGCACGGCAAAGACCCGCCAACCCAAGGCCCATTCTTCCGTGAGTGCCAGCAGCCGTGCCGGCCAGGCGCTGATCGACGGCCTGGATGCATTCCACCAACGTATCGAGGCTCACCTCAAACGAGGGCGGCGGATACCTGTCGAGGTCGAGGAGGAATACCACAAGCATGCCGCTGTCTTGCGCGAAGCCAATGCGGCGATTGATGAAGCATTGACCGCCAGTAATCTGACCGCAGACTTCAAAAAGCCGACCGAAGAAATCAGCCACAAGCTTGACGAGGCCGCTAACGCCCTTGACGAAAAAGGCACCAGCATTCGCATCGGACTGGTCAAACAACAACCACCGACTGCGGCGGGGGTGCAGTGGCTCAAAGAAAAAGGTGAAGTAACGGTTTCCAAAACCATTACCCGTCGCCGGCTCAAAGGCCACTCGAGGGGTTTTCTCGACGAATACGAAGTACGCGATGCCCACACCGGCAAGGTGCTGTGTTACGCACACTTCCACTACAGCAGTGTCGACGCTCCCGTCGCTTCGTTCACCGCCGGTCATATGAAAACAGTCGCGCAACGACACATCGGCGGTTCCCACGAGCCGAGCGATCCCACCAGTTCGCAGCTCCTCGAAATCCATCGCAGCGAGATTTCACGACAGTCAGCCGAGCATCTGTTCTTCACGCCTGCCAAACCTGCCGCAAGCGCTTCAGTGCCGCTGTAATGTCAGGTTCAGGGACGGCGGCAAAGCCCAGGACCAGCCCGGCGCGCTGGTCCAGCGGTGTAGTGGAGTCCGGCAGCCAGTAACTGCTCAAGCCGTTGATCTCCACGTCAACGCCTGCTGCCTGCGCAATCAACTGCTGCTCGCGTTCGATGCTTGTTACGGCCACGGTCAGGTGCAGCCCGGCGGAAACGGCGGGCAAATCTCCAACACCGGCAATGGCGGTCGGCCAACCGTGGAGCAAGGTATTGCGACGGCTGAGGGCGGCGCGGCGCATGCGCCGGATATGCCGCTGGAAATGCCCGGCCGCCATGAACTCGGCCATCACCGCTTGGGTACTGACCTCGGAATGGCGGACATCCACCGCGCGGCGTTGCGAGAAGGCATCGACCAGCGCCGGCGGCAGCACCAGATAACCGAGGCGCAATGCCGGAAAGGCAACTTTGCCGAAAGTACCGACATACAGCACTCGCCCCTGTCGATCGAGTGCCGCCAACGGCGCCAGCGGCGCACCGGTGTAGCGGTATTCGCCATCGTAGTCGTCCTCGACGATCCAGCCTTGGTTGCGCTCGGCCCAGGCGAGCAGTTCGAGGCGCCGCGCAAGACTCATCACCACGCCTGTCGGGTACTGATGAGAGGGCGTGACATACGCTACCCGACAGTCCCCGGTGGCCGACAACGCCGAGCAGTCCATGCCCTCCTCGTCCACGGCAATCCCGTGCAAACGAGCGCCTGCCACCGCGAACGCATGACCGGCCGCGCGGTAACCCGGATTCTCGATCGCCACACCGTCGCCCGGCTCCACCAGCAGCTGTGCACAAAGACTAATGCCTTGCTGTGCGCCGCTGGTGATCACAATTTGCTCAGGCGAGCACTGCATGCCGCGCGAACTGCGCAAATAGGCAGCGATCATTGCACGCAGGCGCGCATCGCCGGACGGATCGCCATAGCACAGTTGCTCCAGATCCGGTTTGCGCCAGAAAGCCGCATTCAGCTTGGCCCACACCTCGAACGGGAACAGATCAAACGCCGGAACCCCGACGCGAAAGGCTCGCGGTGGACCGCTCGGTGGCTTGGACAAATGGTTGTTTTCAATGCGCGAAAAACTATCGCTGTGGATAACTTTACTGGATGAAATTACAGGTAAATCCAGCCAATTTGTGGATAAGGCTGTGGGTAAGCCTGTTGAAAACCCTGTGGATACTTTTGTGGATAATTTTTTCGCAGGGCTCGCTACCGGCATCAATTGTGCGACGTAGGTGCCATCGCCTACCCGCCCTTCGATAAAGCCTTCGGCATACAGTTGATCGTAGGCGCGCACCACGCTGTTGCGGGAAATCCCCAACGCCGCCGCCAGATCGCGACTGGCCGGCAACCGCGTGCCGCTCGCCAGTCGCCCGTCCAGTACCCGCAGGCGCAACGCCTGATACAGCTGACGACTCAAACCCTGGCGGCGATCAAGCTCGATCCCGGCAGGGTTGAACGGCATGGATAACAGCGGCGAATCGGGCATGGCAATGGACCTATGAAATTGGTCATCAATGGCTCTTACAACAGACCAATAGCCTGCCTAGGATGCTGGCATTCGCCAAGGAAAATCTGCCCATGTACACGCCACGCGCCTTTGCCATCGAAGAATTGTCCCAACTGCACGAACTGATTCTCGCCACCCGCCTCGCCATTCTGGTGAGCCATGGCGAAAGCGGCTTGCAGGCCAGCCATGTGCCGGTACTGCTGCATTGCGAACAGGGCGAGTACGGCACGCTCTACGGGCACCTGGCCCGCGCCAACCCACAGTGGAAAGACCTGCGCGACGGCGCCGAAGCCATGCTGATCTTCGCCGGCGCCGATGCCTACGTCAGCCCGGGCTTTTACCCGAGCAAGGCCGAACACGGCAAAGTCGTGCCGACCTGGAACTACATCGCCGTGCACGCTTATGGCCACGCCGAAACCTTCAGCGATGGCGGACGCCTGCTCGACATTGTCAGCACCCTCACCGACCGGCATGAGGCCGGCCGCGCCCAGCCGTGGTCGGTCGCCGACGCGCCTGCCGATTACATCGACGGCATGCTCAAGGCGATTGTCGGTTTCGCCATTCCCATCGACCGCCTCGAAGGCAAGCGCAAACTCAGCCAGAACCGCAGCGCCGAAGACATTGCCGGCGTGCGCGAAGGCCTGGCCGCCAGCCCGGACATCAATGATCAAACCCTCGCCCGATTGATGCGCTAAGGAAATCCCCCATGAGTCAGATCGACATTCGCCCGGTCAGCGCCGACGACCACGCCGCCTGGCTGCCGCTATGGCAGGCCTACCTGCGTTTCTACAACACCGAACTGCCGGACGCTGTGACGCACAGCACCTGGCAGCGCTTTCTCGACCCGAACGAACCGACCCACGCCGCCCTCGCCTGGGCTGGCGGTAAAGCGGTAGGCATGGTGCATTACATCTATCATCGTTCGAACTGGAGCATCGAAAACTCCTGCTACCTGCAGGACTTGCTGGTGATCCCGGAGACCCGGGGCACCGGCGTCGGCCGCCGGTTGATCGAACACGTCTACGCCACCGCCAAGGCTGACGGCTGCTGCAAGGTTCATTGGTTGACCCACGAAACCAACGCCACAGCGATCCAGCTCTACGAGCGTATCGCCGAACGCCCGGGCTTCATCCAGTTTCGCCAAGCCCTTTAAGGAGACGCACGCATGATCGCTTCACTCGCTGACTGGAAAGGCGTCCCCGCCCCCACTGCCACCTTGCTTGAAGGGCGTTTTATTCGTCTGGAAAGACTCGACCCGGCGCGCCACGGTGACCAGCTGTTCGCCGCACTCGAAGGCCCCGGTGCCGACCCGAAACTCTGGGATTATTTGCCCTACGGCCCGTTCCCGGAACGCAGCGTTTTCGACGCTTGGCTGAACAACCACGCGGCCGCCAGCGACCCGTATTTCTTCAGCGTCGTCGATCGCGCCAGCGGTCAGGTACAAGGCATCCTTAGCCTGATGTCGATTGTCCCGGCCCAGGGCCGTATCGAAATCGGCCACGTCACCTTCGGCGCGCCGATGCAGCGCTCGCCGAGAAGCACCGAAGCGGTGTACCTGTTGGCCAAATATTCCTTCGACCTCGGCTACCGCCGCCTCGAATGGAAATGCAATAACGGCAACGCCCGCTCCAAATACGCTGCCGAACGTCTGGGCTTCAGCTTCGAAGGGGTGTTCCGCCAGCACATGGTGGTCAAGGGCCAGAATCGTGATACCGCGTGGTACTCGATTCTGGATGACGAGTGGCCGGCAATTGCGGCAGGTTTCGAGCGGTGGCTGTCGGATGAAAATCAGACGCCCGACGGGCAGGTGAAAGGTTTGGTCGAGTGCCGTTCCTGATTATCTGAAAAGCAAAAGATCGCAGCCTGCGGCAGCTCCTACACGGTGAATTTAAATCCCACGCAGGAGTGGCCGCAGGCTGCGATCTTTTGATCTGCGGCTACTCCAGTTTCTGCGCCAGCACCGCAATGTGCTCCGGCCCGATCCCGCAGCAACCGCCCAAATGGCTCGCACCGCGCTGCTGCCAGTCAATCGCCCAGTGCAAGTAACCCGGCGGATCCAGGTCATCGCGCAGCGGATCAAGTCCGTCATTGGCCGTAGCTTCTTTTGGCTGCGGCGGAAACGCATTGGCATAGGCACCAAGGTGAATTTTCGCCCCCAGACGCTCGAAGGTGTCACGCGCGGCATCAATCGCGGCACCGATCACTTCCGGCTGACTGCAATTGAACAACAACGTCTCGACGCCCAACTCAGCCGCCACCGCAGCCGCCTCGGCGACTGGCTCACCCGAGCGCAGGCGCGGCACTTCATCGGTGTCTTCGTCCTTCAAGGTGAACGACAACCAGAACGGTTTGCCATCCTTCGGCAACCCGGCGTGAATGGCACGCGCCTCGATGATCGAGCTCTGGGTTTCCGCCAGCCACAGATCAACGTGCGGGGCCAGACCATTGACCAACGGCGCCAGCAACTCGGTCACTCGTGCGGCCTCGAACAGATCCGGACGATATGAGCCGAACAGCGGCGGCAATGAGCCGGCCACCCGCACGGATTTCCCCGAGGCCTGCACCGCACGTCGCGCCAGCTCACCGGCCAACGCGGCCAGCGCCTGCCCTTCTGCGGCGAAACGCTCTTCGCCAATATGGAACGGCACCACGGCATAACTGTTGGTGGTAATCACATTGGCGCCACTGGCGATATAAGCGGCATGCACCCCCTCAACCGCTTGCGGCGCCTCGCTCAACGCCAGCGCCGACCACTCCGGCTGACGAAATGGCGCCCCGGCGCGCTGCAACTCACGGCCCATACCGCCATCGAGAATAATCGTGCTTCCTGCGCCCATATGCTTTTCACTCATATGCTTATGAAAATAACTCACTATCAGAGTCGTTCTTATAACTATTTAATACGCACCATTCCGTTAAAAACAACCTCTTTTTTACCCAGGGATCGACTGTGAAATTTAAACCGCTACTGGCCCTGGGCCTGACGATTCTGGCCGCTTCCACTCAAGCCTTTGCTGGCGCCACGCTGGATCGTATCGAGCAGAAAAAAGAACTGGTCGGCGTGCTGATGGAAAGCTATCCACCGTTCTCGTTTCTCAATGACCAGAATCAGCTTGATGGCTTCGATGTGGACGTCGCTAAGGCCGTGGCTGACAAGTTGGGCGTGAAGTTGCGACTGGAAACACCGTCCTGGGACGTCATTGCCGCCGGCCGCTGGAGCGGGCGTTACGATATCTGCATCTGCTCGATGACACCGAGCAAGGCCCGCGCCGAAGTGTTCGATTTCCCGGTCGAGTACTACGCCTCGCCCGCAGTGATCGTAGTCAACGCCAAGGATGATCGGATTCACGCTGCCAAGGATCTGAGTGGCAAAAAAGTCGGCCTCACCAGCGCGTCCAGTTACGAAAGTTATCTGAACAAGAACCTGGTCATCGAAGGTGCCGAAGACAAGCAGTTGCAGTACCCGTTCGAAGATGTGCAGATCGCGCCGTACGACACCGACAACGTTGCCTTCCAGGATTTGGGCCTGGGCGCCGGCGTGCGTCTGGATGCAATCCTCACCAACCTCGTCACCGCGCAGCCACGCCTGAACGAAGACAAACGCTTCAAACTGGCCGGCGCGCCGCTGTATTCGGAACCGAACTCGGTGGCCATCGAAAAAGGTGACGCGCAATGGGATGCCAAAGTGCGCGAGGTGTTCGCGCAACTGAAACAGGACGGCACCCTGAGCAAGCTGTCGCAAAAATGGATCGGTGCTGATATCAGCCAATGACTTCTTTCCCGACACCGCCACAGCCACCACAACCGGTGGCTGAATCACGCCTGCAACGCCTGTTCGGTTTTCGTACGCGGCTGTACCTGACATGGGCGGCGCTGTTCTGCCTGTTCGCCGGGTTCTTCCTGAGCTTCGACCTGAAGTTCTCGATCATCCTCGACAAACTGCCCAACCTGGTCGGTTTGCACCTGGCGCCCAACGGCTTTCTGCAAGGCGCGGCGCTGACGCTTTTCCTGTGTATGTGCTCGATTGTCGCCTCGTCCCTGCTGGGCTTCATCACGGCATTGGCGCGCCTGTCGAAAAGCGCCGTGGCGTTCGGTATCGCCAGCTTCTACACCTCGTTCTTTCGCGGCACGCCACTGCTCATTCAGATCCTGTTGATCTACCTCGGCTTGCCACAACTGGGCATCGTGCCTGGCGCCATTGTCGCGGGCATCATTGCCCTGTCGTTGAACTACGGCGCCTATCTCAGCGAAATCTTCCGCGCCGGCATCCTCGGGGTCGACCACGGCCAGCGTGAAGCTTCGCTGGCATTGGGGATGCGCGAGACGGTGATTTTCTGGCGCATCACCCTGCCGCAAGCCATGCGCACGATCATCCCGCCCACCACCAACCAGTTCATCTCGATGCTCAAGGACTCGTCGCTGATCTCGGTGATGGGGGTCTGGGAAGTGATGTTTCTCGCCCAGTCATACGGGCGCTCAAGCTACCGCTATATCGAAATGCTGACGACGGCGGCGATCATTTACTGGCTGATGTCGATTGGCCTGGAGTTGATTCAGGCACGCATGGAGCGGCATTACGGCAAGGCTTACGTGCGTCGCGATCAGTGACTCATCACCTCAAAGACATCATTCTGTAAAAACCCTTCGCTATACAGGACGGCCCGCTTATAACAAAAAGGCCGTCCGACCATGCCGTTCCCGCCCCAGCGTCTGTCTCTCGCCATTGCCCTGTTGATCACCGCCACGGCAGCCCACGGCAAAACCGTGCAGATCGACACCGCCACCACGGCAGCGCAAACGCTGGGAGGCAGCGATACGCTGACGATTTCCGCACCGGGCAGCATCACCAACAGCGGCAAGGCCGTGAGCCTGAAAGACAAGACCAGTGGTGCGGGTGTGGTGATCGATAACGCCGGCAAAATCGTGTCCAGCGGTGGCCGGGCCATCGACAGCAGCGGCGACCTGACCCAGGCGCGCAACTACACGATCTACAACCGCAGCGGCGGGCAGATTCTCGGCGCCAACGACGCCTTGCGCATCGACAGCAACTTCGTCAGCGGCAGCCTGTTAATCGACAACAGCGGTGTGATTCGCTCCACTACCGGCCAAGGCCTGGATCTGGATGCGCTGCGCAGCGACGGGGTGAAAACCACCATTATCAACCGCGCCGACGGGCTGATTCGCGGCGACGCCAGCGACGGCATGAAGACCGGGGCCAACGCGACCATTACCAACTACGGCGAGATTTCCACCGGCGATTCGCACAATGCCGACGAGAAGTTCGATGGCATCGATATTGACTCCGCGAGCGGCGTTAGCGTGACCAACTACGGAGTGATTTCCGGCGGCCGGCATGGCATCACCACCGACCTCGGCGCGACACTGATCAACTACGGGCAGATCACCGGCCGCAATGGTTCCGGGTTCGGTTCCGACGGCGATGGCACGGTGATTAACCACGGCACCATCACTGGCGCTTACTCAGGCTTGCAAGCGAACGGTGACGGCGATGGCGTGGACATCGACAAGATCGCCCACATCGAAAACTACGGGACCATTCAGGGCGTCGGTGCAGGTGGTGTCGACAAGGGCGGTTTCGCCAACGGCAGCGAAGGTATTGCCCTCGGTGGTGGCTACATACTCAACGCCAGCAACGCGTTGATCAGCGGTGCCGACAGCGCCATTCTGGTGGACGATGGCAGCGGCGGTTTGGGGCTGGCGGCGACCACCCTGGAAAACTTCGGCACCATCCAAGGCCTCAACGGTTTTGGCGTGAAGTTCGTCGGTGAGTTCGCCGACAACGTCATCAACGGCGGCACGATCAGCGGCAGCAATGGCCTGGCGCTGGATCTGGGCAGCGGCAACGACAGCCTGACCTTGCGCAATGGCAGTCGCTTTGTCGGCGTGGTGGATGGCGGCAGCGGTTACGACCGCGTGGTGATGGAGGACGCGGCCGGTGGCAGCTTCGGCGCCAGTCGCAACTTCGAATGGCTGGAGGTCAAGCAAGGCGCGTGGACGCTGTCCGGCAGTGGCGATTTCAGCGACGGCGGCGCGGTGCGCAACGGCGCCACCCTGATCAACCAAGGCAGCATCACTGGCAACCTGACCGTCGACGCTGGCGGTGTGTATGCCGGTGGCGGTTCGGTGGGCAATCTCAACGTCAACGGCACGCTACGCACGGACACCGGACTCGGCCGCGCCACCATCGTTCACGACTTGAACATGGGCAGCGCCGGCACCCTCGCCTACGGCGTCAATGCCGACGGCAGCAGCGCGCCGGTACAGGTCGGCGGCATCGCCAACCTCAACGGTGCAACGCTCGCCGTCAATCCCGGCAGCGGCACCTATCCCTGGCAGAGCCACTACACCGTACTGCAAGCGGCGCAGGTCAACGGCACCTTCGGCAAGGTCAGCAGCGACTACGCATTCCTGACGCCGACTCTCGCCTACACACCCACGCAAGTCGATCTGACCTACACCCGCAATGATGTGGCGTTCAATGAGTTCGCCACGACTGGCAACGGCACAAACGCCGCCAACAGCCTCGCCTCAATCGGCAAAGGCAACGCCTTGTACAACGCCTTGCTCAATACCAGCCAAAGCAGCGCCGGCGCGGCGATCGAGCAACTGGCCGGTGCCAGCAATGCCAACCTGACCAGCGCCACCCTCGGCGCCAGCAGTCAGGTCGGCAGCAGCATGCTCTCGGCGATGCAGCAAATGGGCGCCAGCCCGGGACTGATGGTCGGTCTCGATCAGCGCGACACCCCCGTGCTGGCAGCCAATGGCGTGCCGTCCGAAGCACGCAACCTGAATGACCCGAACGCTCGCGGCCGGCTCTGGCTGCAAGGCATCGGCGGCTACGGCAAGCTCGATGGCGAACATGGCAGCAGTGGTCTGGAACAACGCACCAAGGGCAGCGTGCTGGGTGCCGACTGGTCGCTGAATGCAGCATGGCGGCTGGGCGTACTCGGTGGCTATTCGAAAACCGATCTGGACGCGACCGGCGTCGACGGCAACGTCGAGAGCTGGCACGCCGGCGTCTACGCGCTGCACCAGAACGGCCCGATCGCTTTGCGCCTCGGCGCGGCGTACAGCGGCCATCAGGGCGAAAGCAAACGCACCATCGCCTTCAATGGTTTCAGCGACCGCCCGAAAGGCGACTACGACGCCGATAGCCAGCAAGCCTTCGCCGAACTCGGCTATGCCATGGGCAGCGGCCGCCTCAGCGCCGAACCATTCGCCAGCCTCGGTTATCAGCGCTACCACCGCGACAGCTATAAGGAAAAAGGTGGCGCCGCCGCACTGCAAGTCGACAGCCAGACCCAGGACAACTTCAGCAGCACCTTCGGCCTGCGCCTAGCGCACCTGAGCAGCCTGGACAACGGCATGAGCGTGACCCCGCGCATGGCCGCTGGCTGGAAACACACCTATGGCGATGTCAGCAGCTCGACTCGTCAGGCGTTTGTGACTGGCGGCACGGCGTTCAGTGTCGATGGCAGCTCGCTGGATCGCGACAGCCTGGTGCTGGAGGCCGGTCTGGATGTGGGGATCTCGGCGCGGCACACGCTGGGTGTGGGATACAGCGGTGAGATCGGCAGCAACAGCCGCAATCACGGTTTGATCGGGCAGTGGCAGATGAGCTTTTGAGGGTTGAACAGCCGGCGGGGTCTTGAATGGTTGTAGGAAAAGGGAACGCTGCAACCGAGTAAAAATCCTGGTTGCGGATCTCGCGGTCATTTTCTACAAAACGATGCGATGTCGCCTGCAAGCCTGCGGGAAGCAGCCGACATCGGATTTTTTGGGGCATCAATAGAGTTGGGTCTCCTGCTAACCGAGGCTCGACTCAATGACCATTCGACACACGTTCAAACCAAAACATCTGGCTTTGGCCATTTCGCTGGCGCTGGGTTGCGTAGCGGTTGCCAACGCTCAGCAACCCTCTGAAGTCGCTGATTCAACCGCAGTAGCGGATGTCACTGAATTGTCCGAAACCAGCCCTAAAAAAATGGCGCTTGAACGACTGAAGGGATTTCTCACCGACCCAAGTACGGTGCCCATCGCTTTTAAAACCCCTAAAGAAACGTTTAAAGGTACCGCTGTAAACGATCTGATCACGCTCACGGACGGCGCAAGCTTTACCGGCCTGCTGGATGGTGGCGGGGGAGATAACGTCCTGTTCCTGGATGCAGCGGCAGGCGGCGAGCTGAAAGACACACGTAATTTCAACGGCCTGTTCCTCAGCCGGGGCGATTGGGCGCTGAGTTCCAAGGGAGACTTCAAGGAGGGCGTGCTGGTCAACAGCGGTACCACGTTGACCAACCTGGGGAGCATTAAGGGCGACGTGTATGTCGAGAGCGGTGGCAGCTTTGCCGGTAAAGGTGTGGTGGGAAGCCTGGAGGTCGCCGGCCTGCTCACCGTCAATGAGGTGCTAGGCAGCCCGCGCGTGAAAGGCGACTTGCGCTTGTCCCCGACCGCCGAACTGGCTTACGAGGTCACCCCCGGTGGCAGTCAAACGATCAAGGTTGATGGCACCGCCAAGCTGGAAGGCGCCACCCTGAAAGTCGTTGCAGGTCCGGGAGAATATCCGCAAAGCAGACAGTACAAAATCCTCGAAGCGGGCAAGGTAGAAGGCGAATTCGGTACGGTCGTTAGCGACCTCGCCTTCATGACAGCCACTGCGCAATACAACAAAAAGTCCGTCGGGCTGACTTACGCCCGTAACGGTAAGCCGCTTTCGAGCGCTGCCACGACAGCCAACACTCGTGCCGCTGCCGAGGCCATTGTCGATCCAACAGCACCTCCGCCATCAGTGACAACAACGCCATTGACGGCGTCTGCACCAGCTCCAATTTCTGTTCCTGTCCCGACTTCAGCGCCGACTCCCACTGCAGAGTCCGTCCCATCGCCAATGCCGGACGAACCTCTTACTGCGCAAGTTAACGAGACCGCCGAACCGCCCGCACCTGCGCCTATAAAACCTGCAAACGCAGCAGTCGCCGCGCTTCTGACCAGCGACAAAACCACCGCACCGGTCGCCCTCGAACAACTCGCCGCCGGCAGCAATGCAAACCTCGCCAAAGCCACGCTGAGCAGCATCACTCCCGTAAGCGCGAGCATGCTTTCGGCCATGCAGCAACTGAACAGCCGTTACGGTTCTGCCTACAGTTCCGGCAACTCGCCGCGTCAGGCCGCCGGCGCTGCCGATTCCGGGCGCGTGTGGATTCAGGCGCTTGGCCATGGTGGCAAAGTCGACCGCAACTTCGACAGCACCCTCAAACACGCTACCCAAGGCCTGGTCATGGGCGCCGACTGGCGGCTCAACGAGCAATGGCATGTCGGCCTGGTCGGCGGTAAATCGCAGACCAGACTCGATGCCCGGCAATACGATGGCGACCTCGACAGCTGGCACCTCGGTGCCTACGCCGCACGTCAGGACGGCCCCTTCTCGCTGCGTCTCGGGGCGACCTACGCCAGTCATGACGGCGCCAGTAAACGTCGCGTGGCCTTCAACGGCTTCAGCGATCGCCTCAAGGGCAACTATGACGCCAACACCCAACAAGCCTTTGCCGAACTGGCGGTCAACATCGGCCGGCACAACGCGACGCTCGAACCGTTCGCCAGCGTCGGCTATCAGCGCTATCAACGCGACAGCTACCGCGAAAACGGCGGGGATGCGGCGCTGAAAGTCTTCGGACAAACCCGCGACAACCTCAGCAGTACCTTTGGCCTGCGCACGGCGAAAATCAATCGGCTGGACAACGGCATGACGCTGACACCGCGATTCAGTGCCGGCTGGAAACACACCTTTGGCGAGATCGAAAGCGACACCCGCCAGCAACTGGTCAAGGGTGGCAAACGCTTTGAAATTGCCGGTGCCGCGCTGGATCGCAACAGCCTGTCGGTGGATGCCGGCCTCGATCTCGGGCTGTCTGCCAATCACACGGTCGGTGTGGGTCTCACGGGTGAAATGGCCACTGACAGCCGCACTCATGGCGTAATGGGCCAATGGCGCATGGCGTTCTGACGGATTGAACATCGTCACTGTGGGAGCGAGCCTGCTCGCGAATGCGATCGGTCAGTTGAATAAATATCGACTGACACTCCTCTTCGCGAGCAGGCTCGCTCCCACATAGGCCTCATGTGATGCAGACAAATTCCGGATGAAAAAAAAGGGGAGCACATGCCCCCCCGAGGTTTAAAACGTTGGATCGCGGCCGTTATCTCAGCCTTCGATCTCGATCAGAATTTCACCCGGATTGACCCGATCACCCTTGGCCACATGAATGGCGGTTACCTTGCCGGCAATCGCTGCCTGGACTTCGGTTTCCATCTTCATCGCTTCGGTGATCAGCACAGCCTGGCCGGCCTTGACGGTATCGCCCTCCTTGACCAGCACATCAACGATGTTGCCCGGCATGGTGGTGCTGACGTGGCCCGGTGCAGAGGCTTGCTTACGCTTGCTGCTGCCACCGCCGACGAATTCGTTGAGCGGTTCGAACACCACTTCTTCCGGCATGCCGTCGATGGACAGGTAGAAGTGACGCTTGCCTTCAGCTTTGACGCCGACACCGGTGATGTCGACGCGGTAAGTTTCGCCGTGAACGTCGATGACGAACTCGGTCGGCACGCCTTCGCCGCCCGCCTTGGTCACACCGCCCGCTTCCGGAATCGGCAGCAGTACTTCAGGGGTCAGGGTGCCGGCAGCACGCTCTTCGAGGAACTTGCGGCCGATGTCCGGGAACATCGCAAAGGTCAGCACGTCTTCTTCGGACTTGGCCAAGGCGCCGATATCAGCACGCAACTTGGTCATTTCCGGCTTGAGCAGATCGGCCGGACGCACGTCGATGACTTCTTCGCTGCCGATCGCCTGGCGACGCAGCTTCTCGTTGACCACGCCCGGCGCCTTGCCGTAACCGCCCTGCAGGTACAGCTTCACTTCGTTGGTGATGGTCTTGTAGCGCTCGCCGGCCAGCACGTTGAAGAACGCCTGGGTGCCGACGATTTGCGAAGTCGGGGTCACCAGTGGCGGGAAGCCGAGGTCCTCACGCACGCGTGGGATTTCCGCCAGCACTTCGGCCATGCGGTTAAGGGCGCCCTGCTCTTTCAACTGGTTGGCGAGGTTGGAGATCATCCCGCCCGGCACCTGGTTGACTTGCACGCGGGTGTCGACGGCGGTGAACTCGCTTTCGAACTGGTGGTACTTCTTGCGTACGGCGTAGAAGTACAGACCGATCTCTTGCAGCAGTTCGAGGTTCAGACCGGTGTCGTACTCGGTGCCCTTGAGTGCTGCAACCATCGACTCGGTGCCTGGGTGGCTGGTGCCCGAAGCGAAGCTGGAGATCGCGGTGTCGATATGATCGGCGCCGTTTTCGATCGCCTTGAGCTGGCACATGGTCGCCAGACCGGCCGTGTCGTGGGAGTGGATGAACACCGGCAGCGATTGCTCGGCTTTCAACGCGCGAACCAGTTCGCCAGTGGCGTACGGAGTCAGCAGGCCGGCCATGTCCTTGATCGCCACCGAGTCGCAACCCATGGCTTCCATCTGCTTGGCCTGCGTGACGAACGCATCGATGGTGTGCACCGGGCTGGTGGTGTAAGCGATGGTGCCTTGCGCATGTTTGCCGGCAGCCTTCACCGCCTCGATCGCCACGCGCAGGTTACGCACGTCGTTCATCGCATCGAAGATGCGGAACACGTCGATGCCGTTGACCGCAGCTTTGGCGACGAAGGCTTTGACCACGTCGTCGCTGTAGTGGCGGTAGCCCAGCAGGTTCTGCCCGCGCAGAAGCATTTGCAGGCGCGTGTTAGGCAGCGCCGCGCGCAGTTGGCGCAGACGCTCCCACGGGTCTTCTTTCAGGAAGCGTACGCAGGCGTCGAACGTCGCGCCGCCCCAGCACTCCAGCGACCAGTAGCCGACTTTGTCGAGCTTGTCGCAGATCGGCAGCATATCTTCGGTGCGCATGCGGGTGGCGAGCAGCGATTGGTGAGCGTCGCGCAGGATGGTATCGGTGACAAAGATCTTCTTGGACATTGTTGTATTCCTCACAGGCCTGCGTGGGCGGCGATGGCGGCGGCGATGGCCAGGGCCAGCTCTTCGGGTTTGCGCTTGATCGAGTAGTTGGTCAGTTCAGGGTGGCTTTCAACGAAGCTGGTATTGAACTGGCCGCTACGGAATTCCGGGTTGCGCAGGATTTCCTGGTAGTACGCGGCGGTGGTCTTCACACCTTGCAGACGCATGTCGTCGAGGGCGCGCAGGCCACGGTCCATCGCCTCTTCCCAGGTCAGCGCCCAGACCACAAGCTTCAGGCACATCGAATCGTAGAACGGCGGAATGGTGTAGCCGGTATAGATCGCTGTGTCGGTGCGCACACCCGGTCCGCCGGGGGCGTAATAACGGGTGATCTTGCCGAAGCTCGGCAGAAAGTTGTTCTTCGGGTCTTCGGCGTTGATGCGGAACTGCAACGCGAAACCCCGGTGCTGAATGTCTTCCTGCTTCACCGACAACGGCAGGCCGGAGGCGATGCGAATCTGTTCGCGGACGATGTCGATCCCGGTGATTTCTTCGGTGATGGTGTGCTCCACCTGCACCCGGGTATTCATCTCCATGAAGTACACCTCGCCCTCGGCGAGCAGGAACTCCACGGTACCGGCGTTCTCGTAACCGACAGCCTTGGCCGCACGCACCGACAGGTCGCCGATGTAGGCGCGCTGTTCCGGGGTCAGTTGCGGACTCGGGGCGATTTCGATGAGTTTCTGGTTGCGGCGCTGGATCGAGCAATCACGCTCGAACAGGTGCACGACATTGCCGAAGCTGTCGCCGAGAATCTGCGCTTCGATGTGCTTGGGGTTAACGATGCATTTTTCCAGAAACACTTCGGCCGAACCGAAGGCCTTGGTCGCTTCGGAAATCACCCGAGGGAAATTCTGTTCGAGTTCTTCGCGGCTGTTGCAGCGACGGATACCGCGACCGCCACCACCGGAAGTGGCTTTGAGCATCACCGGGTAACCGATGCGGTCGCCCTCGGCCAAGGCTTCTTCGATGTCGGCGACGTTACCTTCGGTGCCCGGCGTCACCGGTACACCGGCCTTGATCATGCTGCGCCGGGCTTCGGTCTTGTCGCCCATGCGGCGAATGACTTCCGCCGACGGGCCAATGAATTTGATGCCGCGCTCGGCGCAGATGTCTGCCAGCTCGGCATTTTCCGAAAGGAAACCGTAACCGGGGTGCAACGCATCGCAGCCGGTTTCAACCGCCAGGTTCACCAGCTTGCGCGGGTTCAGGTAACCCGCCAGTGGCTCGGCACCGATGCTGTGGGCCTCGTCCGCGCGTTTCACATGCAGCGCATGGCGGTCGGCGTCGGAAAAAATCGCAACCGAGCGAATGCCCATTTCGGCGCAGGCTCGCACGATTCGTACGGCAATCTCACCACGGTTGGCGATCAGGATCTTTGTTATCACTTGGAGGTTCCCTTGAGCCGGTGGCACCACGACCTGCTAGACCCAGGTCGACGCGTGACCAAATGTTTCAATTCAGTCGCAGGTCCACACTAGCGCTCATGAGGGATTAACAAAAATGAATAAAAATTGGGTTAGCCATAAGCAAAGACTTATAGTTGAACGATCAGCCTGCCATCAGAGCCTATAAGAAATGCGTAAGTCATTGATGCGTATGACATTGCGTCAGTTGCAAATCTTCAATGAAGTGTGTGATTTACGCTCTTACAGCCGCGCAGCCGAGGAAATGTCGCTCACACAACCGGCCGTCAGCCTACAGATTCGTCAGCTCGAAGAGCTGATCGGGCAGCCATTATTCGATTACGTCGGCAAAAAACTCTACATGACCGAGGCCGCCGAAGCACTTCAGCGCGCCAGCCGGGACATCTTCGGGCGTCTGGAAAACCTCGATATGCAGCTGTCCGACATGCAGGGTTCGCTGCAGGGCCAATTGAAGCTGGCGGTGGAATCCAGCGCCAAATACTTCGTGCCGCACCTGTTCGCCGCGTTCAAGCGTCAGCACCCGGAAGTGAATCTGCAACTGACCGTGGTCAACCGTGGCCAGGTGATTCGCAGGCTGTCCGACAACCGCGACGATCTGGTGATCATGTCGATGGTGCCGCAGGACATGGGTCTGGAATTCCTGCCGTTCCTCAACAACCCGATTGTTGCCGTGGCGCGCCCGGATCACCCGCTGGCACACATGGGTCCGCTGCGGTTACAGGATCTGGAACCCTACACGCTGCTGATCCGCGAGCCCGGCTCGGGCACACGATTGGCCTGCGAAGAGTACTTCAAAGAGAAACGCGTGCACTTCACCCAGACTCAGGAAGTGGCCTCGGCCGAAGCTCAGCGTGAATGTGTGCAGGCGGGTCTGGGCCTGGCGCTGTTGACGCGCCACGCCCTGAACCTGGAGCTGGCGACCGGCGGCCTCGTCGAGTTGCCGGTCGAGGAATTGCCGCTATTCCGTAGCTGGTGTCTGGTGCAAGCCAAGGCCAAACGCTTGTCACCGGTGGCACACGCCTTCCTGGCGTTTATCCGCAGCGAACGGGTGCAGATCAGCGCGCTGGTTGAGCGCTTCGACGGGAAGCTGCGGGTGCTGCCTGCCAATGGTTGATCTCGGGAAAATCGCCGATTTCGGCTTGTAGCTGGCGAAGTTCGAAGCGATCTTCGATAGCGCGGCGAAACTCCATGCGGCGCTGGTCTTCCTGCTGACGACGGGTTTTCGCGGCGCTGTTGCGTTCTTCGTAGGGCTGAGCCATTTCGAGTCTCCCAAGGCGATTACGGGAGTTTCACCATAGGCGGGAGGGATGACGGTTTGGCTGCGCGGGGATGACAGTGCGATGAAACTTGCGCAGGGTTGTGGTGTTTTTGTGGACGCCTTCGCGAGCAGGCTCGCTCCCACATCTGATCTCGGTATGACACAGAATCTGTGTTCACAGGAAATCCCCTGTGGGAGCGAGCCTGCTCGCGATTACTTAGATAACTTCAGTCATCCAGCGCTTTCACGGCTTTCGGCGACAAGCGCAAGCTGCGCAGACTGCGCTTCACGCTCTTCAGGTGATTGACCAGACTCGGCCCACGCGCCATCGCCACGCCCATCGCCAGCACGTCAATCACTACCAGGTGAGCAATACGCGAAGTCAGCGGCGTATAGATTTCGGTGTCTTCGTGCACATCGATTGCCAGATTGACGGTCGACAGTTCGGCCAACGGCGTCTGGCTCGGGCACAGAGTAATCAGCGAAGCGCCGCTCTCACGCACCAGATTGGCGGTAATCAGCAGGTCCTTGGAACGCCCCGACTGGGAAATGCAGATCGCCACATCGGTCGGTTTCAACGTCACCGCCGACATCGCCTGCATGTGCGGATCGGAATACGCCGCCGCCGTCAGCAGCAAACGGAAGAACTTGTGCTGCGCATCCGCCGCCACCGCGCCCGACGCGCCGAAGCCGTAGAACTCGACGCGCTGCGCCTGCGACATCAGTGTCACCGCACGCTGCAACTCAACCGGATCGAGCTTCTCGCGAACCTCCATCAAGGTGTGCAACGTGGTGTCGAAGATCTTCAGGCTGTAGTCGGCGACCGAGTCGTCTTCATGGATCGCGAACTGGCCGAAGCTGGCACCGGCCGCGAGGCTTTGCGCTAACTTCAGTTTGAGATCCTGAAAACCGGAGCAACCAATGGCGCGACAGAAGCGCACGATGGTCGGCTCGCTGATGCCAACGCTGTGGGCCAGGTCGGCCATGGAACTGTGCATCACCGCCGCAGGGTCAAGCAGCACGTGGTCGGCGACCTTGAGCTCCGACTTGCGTAACAGGTGACGTGACTGGGCGATGTGTTGCAGCAGATTCAAGGGGCTGGACTCTTCTTATGGGCAAGGATGTAGCACGCTTGTAGTTATACTACATGAATTGGCTTTTTGCCTGCTCAATGCGTAACTCCATGTCCCCATATCAGGCGCGATGGGATGCATGTAGCCCTTAAAACGGTTTTTCCTGTTCGCGCAAAAGCCCGGCCAGACCGCTCGCCTCCACCGGCCGGCTGATCAGGTAACCCTGCACTTCATCGCAACGCTCGGCGCGTAAAAATTCCAGCTGCTCCTGGCGCTCGACACCTTCGGCGACCACTTTCAGTGACAGCCCATGGGCCATGGCAATGATCGCGCGAGTGATCGCCGCATCTTCACTGCCCTCCCCCAAACCGCGAATGAATGCCTGATCGATCTTCACGTAATCCACCGGAATGCGCTTGAGGTAACTCAGCGACGAATACCCGGTGCCGAAATCATCTATGGCCAGTTTCACCCCCAGATCACGCAGTTGCTGGAACGTTGCGATGATGTGTTCGACGCTATCGAGCAACTGGCTCTCGGTCAGTTCCAGTTCGAGGTAGTGCGGCGCCAGGCCAGTTTCCTCCAGTACCTGCCGCACCAGACTGACCAGTTTGCCCTGACGCAGTTGATGCACCGACAGGTTGACCGAAACACGAATCGGCTCCAGCCCCTGACGCTGCCATTCGCAGGCCTGCCAGCACGCCTGACGCAGGACGAATTCGCCGATCGGCCCGATCAGACCGGTTTCCTCGGCCAGCCCGATGAAGTCCCCCGGCGGCACCTGGCCCATGGTTGGATGATCCCAGCGCACCAGTGCCTCTGCCGCATTCAAACGCCCGGTTTGCAGGCACAGCTTCGGTTGATAGAAAACTTTCAGCTGCTTGTCTTCGATGGCCTTGCGCAGATGGTTTTCCAGCTGCAAGCGCTCAAGGGTGCTGGCCTGCAGGCTTTCGGTGTAGAACTGGAAGTTATTGCCGCCGAGGTGTTTGGCATGCTGCATGGCCATGTTCGACTGGCTGACCAGTGCGGAGATTTCCCGGGCGGTGTCCGGCAGCATGCTGATGCCCATCGAGGCACTGACCACCAGCTCATGCCCTTCGACCGTCAGTGGCAGGCGCAACTTGCTCGACAGGCGCGTGGCGACCCGGGCCAGACTTGAGAGATTGCCGTAGGCATCGAACAGTACGGCGAACTCGTCACCGGACAAGCGGGCGATGGTGTCCGCTTCCGGCAAGGCGTTGACCAGCCGGCGCGCCATTTTCTGCAGTAACTGATCGGCAATCTCATGGCCGAGACTGTCGTTGAGCAATTTGAAGCGATCCAGATTGATGTGCAGCAACGCCAGGCTGCGCCGGCCCTGACGCGAGCGCTGATGCGCTTCATGTAAACGCTCGCGGAACAGCGAGCGGTTGGCCAACCCGGTGAGCTCGTCGTAATGGGTCAGATAGCGCATGCGCTCTTCGGATTCGCGGCGTGCTGACAGATCGGCGAAGAAGCCGACGATATGGCTGACATTTCCCCGACCATCACGCACTGCATTCAGTTGCAGCCACTGCGGATACAGCTCGCCATTCTTGCGCGTCTCCACCAGTTCGCCCTGCCAACTGCCGTGCTGCTCAAGTGCATGACGGATGGCGACGTAATGGCGGCGGGCATCACGGCTGCACGGTAGCTCGACGACGTTGCGCCCGAGCATGTCTCCGATGTCGTAGCCGGTGACGCGGCTGAACGCCTGATTGATTGCGATCAGCGCGTAATTCGGGTCGAGAATTACGATGCCTTCACTGGCCGCTTCGAATACGGTCGCCGCCAGGCGCTGCTGCTCTTCGAGGCTTTTGCTGGCGCTGATGTCGCGGCGGGTGCCGACCATGCGGATCACCCGGCCGCTGTCGCTGCGCTCTACGGCGCGGCCTCGGTCTTCGATCCACACCCAATGGCCATCGCCGTGACGTACGCGGTATTCGATCTGATAGTCCTCGGTGCGCCCCTTCAAGTGCTCGATCAACGCGTATTTCAGCGTCGGCACATCGTCTGGATGCAGACGTGGCTTGAGGTCGCGCAAAAGTGCCGTGACATATTCCGGAGCGAGGCCGAACAGTTCCTGAATCTGCGTGTGGTGGACCTCATCGGTTTGCAGGTTCCAGTCCCACAGCCCCAGCTCACTGGCCTTCAGCGCCAGCGCCAGCCGCGCTTCGCTTTTGCTCAGGGCCTGATTGGCCGCGTCCAGTTCAAGGCTGCGCTGTGCCACGCGGTCTTCGAGTTCGACCTGCGCTTCACGCAACTTGCCCTCGGCGCAGCGGCGCTGATCGATTTCTTTGGCCAGTTCCTGATTGAGCTGTTCGCTGCGCGCCTGCGTCTGTTGCAGGTGTTCGATCAAGCGCTGATTCTGGAAGCGCCGCAGCAAGCCCCGATCAATCAGCCGATTGACTTGCCACGCGACCACGCTCAGCGAGCCGAGCAGGATCAGACCGAGCCAGCCCCAACCGCGCGCCTGCTCGTCACCGCCCCAGAACAGATAACCGATCGCCGGCAACAGGCAGGGCAAGGTAAATGACAGAAACGCTGGCAGGCTCACCGCGTAGGCGACGCTGGCCGAGAGGGTTGCGGCGCCGATCAGGCCGAACACCCAGGCCTGTTGTATGAAGTTGTCGGCGGGCACCAGGGCGATGCCGGCACCGGCCAGGGTCAGACCGGTCATGGTCGAGCCGAGCAGAAACATCCGCCGCCAGATCGGTTGCGCCTGACGATCAGGGATCGCCGAATCGAACGCCGCCACCTGAATCACCCGCAACGCCACCAGCGACAGCAACCACACCAGCCAGACGCTGACCACGAAATAGCGCTGCGGGCTCCAGAGCAAAGCGGCGCAGACCAGACCATTGATCAACATGAACAACGTGGGCAACAACGAGCCCTGATACAGCAGACGCGTGCGCTCGACCGCCATCTCGACGGCATAGTGCTTGCGGATAACCCGGGGATCCACGGAGGGGCCCGACAGTTCGGAGCTGAGGGTCATGGGCAACGTTCTTGTTCTTATAAGGAGGGCGTGCGCCCGAAACGTGGACGGAGCATACACAAGCCGATCCCGTTGCCAAACTGCTCCACATCATAATTTCAGCGAAACTTTTCCGTCCTTTGCCACCGGCCAAACCCTTGGAGCGCGGCGGGCCGATGCCTGTAGCCAGTGACCGACCGGTCGTCATCGACGGGAGTTTCATCGGCTAATGCAAAGCTCGGTTTGCCCGGGCCTGCGGCGCACCCTAGAATGCCCCGATGCGCGATGATCTCTCCCTTCTGCTGAACTCCCTCAACGATGCCCAACGCCAGGCCGTAGCAGCCCCCGTTGGCCGTCAGTTGGTCCTGGCCGGTGCTGGCTCCGGTAAAACCCGAGTGCTGGTGCACCGTATCGCCTGGTTGATCCAGGTCGAAAACGCCTCGCCCCACTCCATTCTGTCGGTGACCTTCACCAACAAGGCCGCTGCGGAGATGCGTCACCGCATCGAGCAGTTGCTGGGGATCAACCCGGCCGGCATGTGGGTCGGCACCTTCCACGGCCTGGCGCACCGCTTGCTGCGGGCGCACTGGCAGGAAGCAGGCCTGAGCCAGACTTTCCAGATTCTCGACAGCGATGACCAGCAACGGCTGGTCAAACGGGTGATCCGCGAACTCGGCCTCGACGAGCAACGCTGGCCGGCGCGTCAGGCGCAGTGGTTCATCAATGGCCAGAAAGACGAAGGCCTGCGTCCACAACACATTCAGGCCAGCGGCGATTTGTACCTGGCGACCATGCGCGGCATCTATGAGGCCTATGAGGCGGCGTGTCAGCGTGCCGGCGTCATCGATTTCTCCGAACTGCTGCTGCGTGCCCTCGACCTGTGGCGCGATCACCCGGGCCTGCTGGCGCATTATCAAAAGCGCTTCCGCCATATTCTGGTGGACGAGTTCCAGGACACCAACGCCGTGCAGTACGCCTGGTTGCGCTTGCTTGGCAAGGGTGGCGACAGCCTGATGGTGGTCGGCGACGACGACCAGTCGATCTACGGCTGGCGCGGCGCGAAAATCGAGAACATTCATCAGTATTCTTCCGACTTCGCGGATTCGGTGACCATTCGTCTGGAGCAGAACTACCGCTCCACCGCCGGCATCCTCAAGGCCGCCAACGCCTTGATCGCCAACAATACCGGGCGTCTGGGCAAAGAGCTGTGGACTGACGGCGGCGACGGCGAAGCGATCAATCTGTACGCCGCGTTCAATGAACACGACGAAGCACGCTACGTTGTCGAAACCATCGAAAGCGCGCTGAAAACCGGCTTGGCCCGCAGCGATATCGCGATTCTGTACCGCTCCAACGCCCAATCGCGCGTTCTCGAAGAAGCCTTGCTGCGTGAGCGCATTCCCTACCGCATTTATGGTGGCCAGCGCTTCTTCGAACGTGCCGAAATCAAGAACGCCATGGCCTACCTGCGTTTGCTCGAAGGTCGCGGCAACGATGCGGCGCTGGAACGGGTGATCAACGTGCCGGCCCGAGGCATTGGCGAAAAAACCGTCGAAGCCATCCGCGATCACGCACGCCACAGCGATGTGTCGATGTGGGAAGCGATGCGTCAACTGGTCGCCAACAAAGGCCTGACCGGTCGAGCAGCCGGTGCGCTGGGTGCGTTTATCGAGTTGATCGAAAATCTCGCTGCCAAGTGCATGGAGATGCCGCTGCACTTGATGACCCAGACCGTCATTGAGCAATCGGGGCTGATCGCCTATCACGAAGCGGAAAAAGGCGAGAAAGGCCAGGCCCGGGTAGAAAACCTTGAGGAACTGGTCAGCGCCGCGCGCAACTTCGAGAACACCGAAGAGGATGAAGAACTGACGCCGCTGGCGGCGTTCCTCGGCCATGCTTCGCTGGAAGCCGGGGACACTCAGGCTGACGAACACGAAGACAGCATTCAGCTGATGACCCTGCACAGCGCCAAAGGCCTGGAATTCCCTTACGTGTTCCTCGTGGGCATGGAAGAAGGCCTGTTCCCGCACAAGATGAGCCTGGAAGAACCGGGGCGTCTCGAAGAAGAGCGGCGTCTGGCTTACGTGGGCATTACCCGGGCAATGCAGAATCTGGTGATGACCTATGCTGAAACCCGACGCCTGTACGGCAGCGAGACCTACAACAAGGTTTCGCGCTTCGTGCGCGAAGTACCGAAAGGCCTGATTCAGGAAGTGCGCTTGTCGAACAGCGTCAGCCGACCGTTCGGCGGCAATCAGTCGATGAGCGGCAGCAATCTGTTCAGCGGCAGCGAGATTCCGGAAACGGGTTTCAGCCTCGGTCAGGCGGTACGCCATTCGATCTTTGGTGACGGCGTGATCCTCAACTTCGAAGGCGCCGGCGCCCAGGCACGGGTGCAGGTGAATTTCAGCGAAGGCAGCAAATGGCTGATGCTCGGTTACGCCAAGCTGGAAGCGATCTGACGCCGATTTCGCTTTTCTGTGGGAGCGAGCCTGCTCGCGAATGAAATCACAGCGGTTGATCTGATAAACCGTGGTGCGGCATTCGCGAGCAAGCTCGCTCCCACAGGATCTGGGTCGGCAGGTTGATCAAAGGACATTTCCATGGGCTCAGGCTTCTTTTCTTCTTGGACATTCTGGGCCCTGCTCTCGGCGACTTTCGCCGCATTGACGGCGATCTTCGCCAAAGTCGGCATCGAAAACGTCAATTCCGACTTCGCCACCCTGCTGCGCACCATCGTGGTACTCGTCAGCCTGGCCTTGATTTTGTACGCGACGGGCCAATATCAATCTTTGGGATCGATCTCTGCGAAGAGTTATCTGTTCCTGCTTCTGTCTGGCTTGGGAACCGGTGCGTCGTGGCTGTGCTATTTCCGCGCGCTGAAAGTCGGTCCGGCCTCGCTGGTCGCGCCAGTGGACAAACTCAGCGTGGTGCTGGTGGCAGTGCTCGGCGTGATCCTGCTGGGCGAGAAACTCGACCTGCGCCAATGGGGCGGCATCGGCCTGATCACCGCAGGTGTGGTGATGCTCGCTTTTCGTCGCTAAACGAGCTTTCTCACTGAACCTGTCCCGATTTCCTACAACCAAAAGTACATGGCCTTATTGTCCCGACCGAGCTGAACGTAACCTGTCAGGCAAAAGCCCGAAACACTCTCTCGCTAGCCAGTAACACTTCAGCTGTGCAACATGGCGCGCGTGTCTCCACAAACGGGAATTCCCTTTATGAAACGTTTTCTTAGCATCGCCATGGCGTTGTGCATCGGCCTGACGATGAGCCTCGACGCCAACGCCAAGCGCTTTGGTGGTGGCAAAAGCGCCGGCGCTGCGCCGACGCACCAGACCAGCCAGATGGCTCCTTCTTCTCCAGGTGTCGGCGGCGCTGCGGCGACCGCAGGTGCTGCCGGTGCCGCAGGCGCTGCCGCCAAGGCCGGCGGTGCTTCGAAATGGCTCGGCCCTCTGGCCGGTATCGCCGCCGGTGGCCTGCTCGCTTCCATGTTCATGGGCGGCGGTTTCCAGGGCATGCAGATCTTCGACATCCTGATCATGGCCGTGATCGCGTTCGTGATCTTCCGCTTCATCGCCGCGCGTCGACGCAAGCAGCAGGAGCAGTTCGCTCCGGCCGGCGCGCCGATGCAGCGTGAAGTGTTCGAGCAGAAGCCTGCCGCCATGGGTTCGATCTTCGGTGGTTCGGCCGCACCCGCCGCCGCTCGTCCGGTGATCAACGCGCCAGCCTGGTTCAATGAGCATAACTTCCTTGAAGCTGCCCGCAGCCACTTCCAGGCGCTGCAGCAGCACTGGGACGCCAACGAGATGGACAAGATCGCCGAGTTCGTGACCCCGCAAATGCTCGAGTTCCTCAAGCGTGAGCGTGCGGATCTGGGCGATGCGTTCCAGTCGACCTACATCGACAACCTCCAGGTTCAACTGGATGGTGTGGATGACCGCGCCGACAAGACCATCGCCACCCTGACATTCAGCGGTGTGTCGAAGACCTCGCGTTTCGACCAGGGCGAAGTGTTCAGCGAAAGCTGGAACATGGAACGTCCGCAGGGCGAGAACCAGCCTTGGCTGGTGGCCGGTATCCGCCAGAACGGCTGATCCCTTCCAGGCGTCACTTGCCGTAATAAAAAACCCCAGCCTCGGCTGGGGTTTTCTATTTCGCGGTTGCATCTATAGCGAGCTACTGTATAAACCGGCCCATATAAACCGCGCCATTCAAGCAAGAGGATCCCGGACGTGGAAGAAATCATCGAACAACTGCGTGAAGCCAACGAACCCGTGCCGGTTCCATTGGAGTTGCCTGACGAAGATCTGCTGGTCGAAATCGAAGAACAGCTGTTCATCGACATTCCGTTTGTCTTCAGAGAGTTTTTGCTGACCGTCAGCGATGTGGTGTACGGCAGCCTCGAGCCGGTGACCGTTACCGATCCACAATCCCACACCTACTTGCCGGATGTTGCCGCCAACGCCTGGGATGCCGGTGTTGATCGCAGCCTGATTCCAATCTGTCAGGACGGCGATGACTACTACTGTGTCGAAGAGGATGGCACGGTGGTGTTGTGGCAGGCCGAAGAAGAGTTGATTGCCGAGGAAACCTGGGAATCGGTATGGCACTGGGCGCGGGACGTCTGGCTGGAAAGCTGATCGGCCAGCCGCCCCGTATGATCAATGCCCCGACGACTCCTTATGGTTGTCGAGGGTTTCCAGCAGCGCCACTTGCATCCGCGTGTGCACGCGGATGAACCAGCGCCAGAGCAGCGCCGCCACGGCCGCCGCCACCACAGCGATCAGTACCAGCAACTTGTTGGTCGGCAAGATACTGGCCGACAAGGCTGCCAGCAGCAGGAAAATCACCAGCAGCGAGAGAATCGGGATCACTTCGGAGATCACCCGGCGCACTCGCTGTGTGTGACGCCCGGCCATCTCGGGCTTCACACCCATCTCCGCCAGCAGCATCGACAACGCCTTGAGCTTGCGATAAGCGGCGATCAGGAACGGCAACGACACCAACAATGCCCCGCCCCAGATCAACGCCTTCTGCCAGCTCGGATCGCTGATCCAGTCTTGCAGCCACAGCGAGATGCGTTCAGCGAAATACGCGCCGGCGAAGAAGATCGCAATCACCAGCGCCAGGTTGACGCCGACTTGCAGCAAGATCTTGCGAATGATTGACGCCAGCATCGCACCCTCGCCTTGCGGCTGAATGCTGCGCAGCCATTCGCCATACATGCCCAGCACGCGGCCGAGAGGCTTGGGCACAGCCGCGGACAACTTGATCGACAGCGGATCAGCCGCGCGGATCAGATACGGCGTCAGCAAAGTGGTAATCACCGACACCGCCACGGCGACCGGGTAGAGGAAGTTACTGGTCACCTGCAACGTCATCCCGAGAGCGGCGATGATGAAGGAAAATTCACCAATCTGTGACAGCCCCATCCCCACGCGCAGTGAGGTACGTCCGTCATTGCCGGCGATAAACGCTCCGAGACCGCAGGACAACATCTTGCCGAGTACAACGGCTACGGTGATCACCGCAATCGGCCACGCGTATTCGAGCAGAATCATCGGATCGAGCATCAGCCCGATAGCGACAAAGAAGATCGCGCTGAACAGGTCGCGAACCGGCTCGATCAGACGCTCGATTTTTAGCAGTTGTCGCGACTCGGCCATGATCGCGCCGATCAGGAACGCACCGAGTACCATGCTGTATTCGAGTTTGACTACCAGCAGACAGAAGCCGAAACACAGGCCGAGCACGGTGATCAGCAGCATCTCGTTGCTTTCGAATTTGGCCACATAGGCCAGCAATCGCGGCACCAGCAGAATGCCGATGACCAGCGCGACGATCATGAACAGCGACAGTTTGCCAACCGTGGAAAACACTTCTCCGGAACTGACCGTGCCGCTGACGGCGATGCTTGAAAGCAGTGCGATGATGCCGATGCCGAGGATGTCTTCGACGATCAGCACGCCGAAGATCAACTGCGCAAAGCGCTCGTTTTTCATCTTCAGATCATTGAGGGCCTTGACGATGATGGTGGTCGAGGAGATCGCAAGAATCGCGCCGAGGAACAGCGAGTCCATGGTGTTCCAGTCGAACCAGCGGCCGATTTCATAGCCGATCCAGATCATCAGGACGATCTCGAGGAACGCCGCAATAAACGCCGTGGCGCCGACCTTGAACAGCTTGCGCAGGCTGAACTCCAGGCCGAGGCAGAACATCAGGAAAATCACCCCCAGCTCGGCGAGGGTCTTGATGGTGTCTTCGTCGTGGATCAGGCCGAACGGCGGGGTGTGCGGGCCGATGATGAAGCCGGCGACGATATAGCCGAGCACCACCGGCTGTTTGAAGCGATGAAACAACACGGTCACCACGCCCGCGACCAACATGATCACTGCCAGATCCTGAATAAAGCTGATGGCATGCATGGTGTGGGCTCCTTGAATGACGAGGCCCGTCAGCAGACGTCAGAAAGGTCTGGGCGAGCGTAGTAAAAGTCCGCTTTTCGTGTGGGAATTGCCTTTATAAGGGGCTTTTGCAGGTTAACACCGCGACTTGCGGCTGGAAGGCGGTGCAATATATGGAAACAGATCGATTCCGGCGTGACGACGGCCAGTCGCCCGGCGTCCCGATAACGGTGCTTTTGAAAAGCGACCAGGCACCCGCAGAGGTGCTTCCAGCAATCAGCCTTGATCCGTGAGAACGTTATGGAACCCGGAAACGCCCAGCTGTCGATGACGGTACTGATGACCCCCGACATGGCCAACTTCTCTGGCAATGTCCACGGTGGCACCCTGCTCAAATACCTCGACGAAGTGGCCTACGCCTGCGCGAGCCGTTATGCCGGTCGCTACGTGGTGACGCTGTCGGTGGATCAGGTGATTTTTCGCGAGCCGATCCATGTCGGCGAACTGGTGACCTTCCTCGCGTCGGTCAACTACACCGGCAACACCTCAATGGAAGTCGGTATCAAAGTCGTTACCGAGAACATCCGCGAGCGCTCGGTGCGCCACACCAACAGCTGCTTCTTCACCATGGTCGCGGTGGATGACCAGCGTAAGCCGGCCGCCGTGCCGCCGCTGCAACCGCAGAACAGTGAAGACAAACGTCGTTACATGCAGGCGCAGCAGCGTCGGCAGATTCGTCAGGAGCTGGAAAAGCGCTATCAGGAGATCAAGGGCGACGCCTGATCAGTCTTTGAACTGATGCTGTCTGAGCTATAGCCTTCGCGAGCAAGCTCGCTCCCACACTGGACCTGTGGCGTACACAAAACCAAATGTGGGAGCGAGCTTGCTCGCGAATGGGGGCAGCGCGGTCTTACAGACTGATCGCCGTCGCCTCGAACTTCACCCGTGGATGCGCAATCCGGTCCTGCGCCCGCACCAGTTGCAGCTCATAGCTGGCGCAGGCTTGAGTTTCCAGCAGCACCTCATGCACCGCCGCCGCGGTGAATTCGAACGCCGCCACCAGACTGTCACCCAGCAGCACCCGCGCCAGGAACAGGCCGGATGTCAGATCGCCCACACCCACTGGCTGACGCGGGAACGCCAGCAACGGACGGCGCAGATGCCAGCTGCCTTCAGCCGTCACCAGTAGCATTTCAAAGCCATCGGCCGGTTTGCCCGGATAATCCAGATGCTTGACCAGTACTGCTTTCGGCCCGCGCGCCAGCAAGGCCCGCGCCATTGCCAGGCAATCGAACAGCGACTGCGGCTTGCGCCCGGAGAAGCTGTCCAGCTCCAACTGGTTTGGACACATGATGTCCGCTACGGTCGCCGCCTCTTCCAGCAGGAAATCGCTGACCTCGGTCGGCACGCTGCAGCCCTTCTCCGGATGGCCCATCACCGGATCGCACAGATACAGCGCCTTCGGATTGACCGATTTGATGCGCTCGACGCCGCTGAGAATCGCCCGGCCCTGCGCCGCGCTGCCGAGGTAACCGGACAGCACCGCATCGCAATTGCCCAGCTCGCCAATCGCAGCAATCCCTTCGACCAGCTCGGGAATCTGTTGCGGTGCCAGCACTTCACCAGCCCACTGACCGTACTGGGTGTGGTTGGAAAACTGCACGGTGTTGAGCGGCCAGACATTAACCCCGACCCGCTGCATCGGAAAAACCGCGGCGCTGTTGCCGGCGTGGCCGAACACCACATGGGACTGAATGGCGAGCAGATGAGGCGTACGTTTCATTCGGGTCATTCCGTAAAACGATTGAAATTCAAGCCGCGCAGTATGCGACGAAACGCAGCCTGTACGACAGACCAGCGACGCAGTTAAGCTGACGCTATCTTTTGGAGTTCGATGTTGATGCTGACCCTGGAAAACATCTTCGTGCTGATACTGTTCGCCGCTGCCGGCGCGTGGTTATGGCACAACCACGGCTTGCGCGAGCGCGCGCTGGAGCGGGTCAAACAGCATTGCCTGAACGTACGGGTCGAGTTGCTCGACGGCAACGTTGCCCTGAAGAAGATCGGTTTCATCAAGGACGCCAACGGTCGCCGACGACTGGCGCGGGTGTACAACTTTGAATTCACCGTGACCGGCGAAACCCGGCATAACGGCACCATCACCCAGTTTGGCGCGCACAGTGCGCAGATCGAACTGGCGCCCTACCCGGCACCGTTCGACGACACGCCGCCAGTAGTGGAAGTGCACAAGCCGCGGGCGGAAGTGATCGAGTTGAGCCAGTGGCGGCAAGAACATACGAAGTGGAAACCGTAAAAATCGCAGCCTTCGGCAGCTTCTAAAGGGTGCAAAAAAATCCCATGTAGGAGCTGCCGAAGGCTGCGATCTTTTGATCTAACCCTCCCGACACCCCAATAGCTCCCGCTGCAACACTTCAACACTCTGTGCCTCAGCGAAGATCAGCTCGAGTCGCGAATCTTTTCGCCATTCGCTGGCTTGCCAGATCAGTTCGGCATTATTCAAAGCATTAGCCGACACCCAACCCTCCGAGCTGTGGATAACCAGTTTCGCCCGCTGCCAATTGAGGCTGGCTAGCCAGTCAGCAATGTGCCGCTTGTCGAACGTCTGTCCCGGATGCCAACGCCAACCAATACTCCAGCCTTCCTCCTGCGCCTGACTCAGGCAAATCGGCAGCGTCGGATCAGTCCAGACGGCCGGCATTTGTCCTAATAATCCTTTGGGTACGGCCAAATTATCCACACCGTTGACCGCTTTTGCGGCTAGGCCCGGCAGTTCGCCCAGGCTTAGTTGCGCCTCTTGAGTCCAGACCAACGGCACTGCCGGCAACTGACTGGCGATTTTTTCTCTGGCCCTGTCATCAAGGTTTTCAGCCTTGTTCAACAACAGCAGGCCAGCGGCTTTTAAGGCTTCTTGTTGCGCTACCGGCAAGGCTTTCCCTGCCTGCAGCGCTTGAGCATCCAGCACCAGCACACACGGCTGCACCGCCAGCACACCTCGCCACGGCGCCTCATTCAACTGGCTAATCAGCTGCGCCGGATGCCCCAGCCCGGACGGTTCGATAAACAACCGATCCGGCTTCGCCTTGCGCAACAACCGCCCCAGGCCAATCTGAAACGGCGCGCCGTTGACGCAACACAGGCAGCCGCCGGCCACTTCGCCCAGTGCGATACCCTCGGCGTCACTCGTCAACAGGGCGGCGTCGAGGCCGATCTGGCCGAACTCGTTGATCAATACCGCCCAACGTTCGCCTTCTGGACGCTGGGCCATGAGTTGGCGAATCAGGCTGGTTTTGCCGGCGCCCAAAGGGCCAGCAATGACATGGGTAGGAATGTTCTGCAACATGGCCGGGAGCTTTCTTGGGAGATTCAAAGATGCGTTGGAGGGGATGGTCGTTGCTGTTGGCGCTGCTGTCGAGTGAAGCATGGGCCCAGGCCTGCGTGGTGCACAGTCAGGGCGAGCGGCTCGACGTCAAAGTCTGTCAGCAGAACCGCAATATCCCGGAGAAACTGTTCAACGACGGTTTCTGCCAGCCGACGCTGGCCGGGCAGAAAGTCAAAGTGCAGTACGTCGACCAGTGCCCGAGCGGTGCATTTGGCGTATGCAGCAACGCACAAGTCGCCAATCTGCCCTATCGCCAGGATATCCACTATTACGGCGTGGCCACGGATGCGGCGTATCTGCAACCGTACTGCGAAGGCCTGAGCCAGGGTAAGTGGCTCAAGCCTTGAGGCGTCAGCCGAGCCAGTCGAGGGTCAGTATCAGACGGCGCTGCCCCGCGTCCGGGTGTGGCGAGCGGTGGATCAGGCCAAAGCCTTCATTGCCGTGCCATTTCTCGCCTTTCAACAGCGCCACGTCGCCGCTGTTGAGTTGCTGGATTTGCACGTGGGGCTCGGCGTTGGCCTGCCCCAGCTGACGGCGATCCATCGCACCTTCCTTGAGCCATTGGCTGCCAACACCCGCATAAGTCGTGATCAGTCGCACCGGCACGTGATCGACATGGAAGCGTGGACACATGGCTTTATCCAGTACCCGCAGGCGCAGGCCCACGCGCTTTGCCCCCAGTAAGCAGGCGAATGCGCTGACCAGCCATTTCAGGTCGGCGATAAAGCCCTCGTAGCCTTCCAGATCACGGAAGCCTGATGCCACACCGGTGAGATCAGGCTCGGCGTCCTCATCCGGCAACTCGAGGCACAACGATTCCGCCAAGGGTTCATTGAGCGACAGCAGCAGGTGGGCGAACTCGCTGATGTGCAACGGCAGTTGGCGTTGCCAGACGGCGAGGTTGGTGTCGTCTTCGAGGATTCGCGTCAACGCTTTCGGTGTCGGACCTTGATGCTGATGGCGCGTACGGTTCTGCAGCAGCTTTAGCGCGAGCATCAGGCAGCCTCTTCGTGCCAAGGGCCGAACGGATCGGGCAACAATTGCCAGCCTTCGACACCGAGCGCCATTTCTTCATCGTTGAGCAGGCAGGCATCCAGTTCGGCTGAGAGCTGTAGGAAATCAATATTTTGACCGATAAACACCAGCTCCTGGCGGCAGTCTCCTACGCTCGACAGCCAGTTTTCCATGATGGCAGCGGTGCTTTCCTGATCTTGTGGCCACTGCTCCTTTGGCACGAAACGCCACCAGCGCCCGGCAAAACCGTGGCGCATCAAACCACCGGCTTGCGACCAACTGCCGGCGTCGGTGGGTTTGCTCGCGAGCCAGAAGAAGCCTTTGGAGCGCAGCAATTTCCCGTTCAGCCAAGGACGATCGATAAAGCTGAAAAACCGTTGCGGGTGAAAGGGTCGGCGGGCGCGATAGGCTGTGGAGGCGATGCCGTACTCATCGGTTTCCGGCACGTGTTCGCCGCGTAATTCCTGCAACCAACCCGGTGCCTGTGCGGCTCTCTCGAAGTCGAAACGCCCGGTGTTGAGGATTTTTTCCAACGGCACCTCACCCATCACCATCGGGATGATTTCCGCTTGGGCGTTGAGACGCTGGAGGATCGCGATCAACTCCTCACGCTCGCACTGGCTGATCAAGTCGATCTTGCTGATCAACAACACGTCGGCGAACTCGATCTGTTCGATCAACAGATCGGTGATGGAGCGTTCGTCTTCTTCGCCAAGGATCTCGCCACGGGACGCGAGGCTTTCCGCTGCCTGGTAGTCCGGCAGGAAGTTCACACCGTCGACTACAGTGACCATGGTGTCCAGACGCGCGATGTCGGAGAGACTCTGGCCGTGCTCATCGCGGAAGGTAAACGTCTCTGCCACGGGCAGTGGCTCGGAAATCCCGGTGGACTCGATCAGCAGGTAATCGAAACGATTTTCACGGGCCAGCTTGCTGACTTCTTCCAGCAGGTCTTCGCGTAACGTACAGCAGATGCAGCCGTTACTCATTTCGACTATTTTTTCTTCGGCGCGGTTCAGGCTGACATCACGCTGGACTTCGCTGCCATCAATGTTGATCTCGCTCATATCATTAACGATAACAGCCACGCGCAAACCCTCTCGATTACGTAGTACGTAATTCAAAAGTGTACTTTTTCCAGCGCCGAGAAATCCTGAAAGTACGGTGACGGGCAATTCTGCTGACATTGGATAATCCTCTTCAGAAGGCAGCCAATTGGCGCTTTTACTGGCGCATGGCGTTTTTGCGCTTCCCACGGGTGGATTACGTAGAAAACCAACGCCTTGAAATCGGGCTGCCCAGGCTTAATTCAAATCAATGTTATATTATAACAATAAAAAGAAACCAGCCTTCTCTTGTCTTGATCGACAAACAACAGGAAGCTTCACCAATCCCGCACCCGGAAATCGCCATGAGAAATGCGCTGAAATGCTCGATGTTGAGCCTTGGGTTGTTGCTGGGCGGCAATGCCTACGCGCAGTTGCCGGCACTCGCCAGCTGCACACGCAGCGCCAACCTGCTGGCTTGTGTCGACGCCGATGGCAACGCTTATAGCGTCAACACCGCCGGCAACACCCTTTATCTGCGTGGGTTTGAGAAAAATGGCCGGCGTTATTGGGCGCAGACCAACAACCGTTTCGGGCAATTGACGTTTTTCACCGGGATCGCCTCTGACGGCGAAGCCTGGGTTGGCTACACCCGACGTGTCGGCTGGACGACCATCAATCGTTTCTCCAGCTCGGGCGGCAGCAGCGCAAAATTCACCTGCAGCCGCATTACCGGCTGTTAAACCTGGGTGTTTTTCTGCGCCTGCTGCCAGGCAAGGTAGCTGTCGATGGGCGGATTCTTTGCAAAATAACGCTGCAATCCTTCAAACAAACCGTTGGCCACGGCCTGCTGATGTCGCGCAGTAACCAGCCGTTGACTGTCGCGCGCATTGGAAATGAAGCCTGTCTCCACCAGAATTGAAGGTACGTCTGGCGATTTCAGGACCGCGAATCCTGCCTGCTCCACACGCTTCTGATGCAGCGTAGTGATGCCGGCCAGACTGCCAAGTACCGTGCTGCCCAACTGCAGACTGGCAGCGATCGTCGCGTTCATCGACATGTCGAGAATCACCCCCGCCAGCATCGGATCCTTATCTTTCAGGTTGAGCAGACTGGTGGCGCCGAGCAGATCCGCACCATTCTCGCGCTGCGCCATGAAGCGCGCCGTCGCCGATGTCGCACCGCCCTCAGACAGGCAATAGACCGACGCGCCGGAAGCAGTCAGACGCGGCGCTGCATCGGCATGCACTGAGATAAACATGTCCGCCTTATGCTGACGCGCGATCTCCACGCGTTTGCGCAACGGCACGAAAAAGTCGTCATTGCGCACCAGTTTTACATTGAAGCCCCTCTCTTTTTTCAGGCGTTTGGCGAGCAGTTGCGCAATGGCAAGCACCACATCCTTTTCCCTTTCGCCCTTGGCACCGACAGCACCGGGATCCTTTCCGCCGTGCCCAGGGTCAACGACAACAATGATGTCGCGTCTGGGATGCGCTTTCAGCGCAGGTGTTTCACGTGGAACCATTGGCGTATTTGGCGTTGATTTGGCGCTAACCAGATCCAGAACCAAGCGATGGCCCTGGCCGTCCTGCGGCGCCAAAAGGAAGCTGTTCAACAGCACCCGATTGCTCAGATCCAGAACAATCCGCGTGTCACCGTGACCAAAAGGCCCGGAGCGAATCGAACGAATCACCGTTCCATTTAGCGCGAGCTGACGGAAATCTGCGCCTACGCTCGCACTGGACACATCAATTATCAGACGTTCCGGGGCCGTTAGCGTGAAGGTTTTATAGCGCACCGGGCCGCTTAGATCGAACACCAATCGTAGCTTTTCATCCGAGCGCCATAGGCGCGCATTACGAATTTGCGTAGCTGAAACACTGAAAGGGAGAGCGAGGGCCGCGCTGGCCAGGATCAGATTAAGCAAGTGGCGTCTGTGCATATGAAAGCCTGTTCATGAAAAAGGCATCGTGATTTGAATTGTTATAATGTAACATTCAATTCAATCAACACGACGGTCCCGAACATGAATTCGATGACACTTCCGGATATCGCCGCGCAGGCCGCACGCCAAACTTTGCCACTCGAATGGGTGGGCATGCGCGGCATTGCGTTACCTGTTTTGTTAGAGGGTCAGCGATTGAGCGCCAAGGCTGATGCGGGTGTCAGTCTTGATGATGGCGAGGCGCGTGGCATTCACATGTCGCGGCTGTATCTGGCCTTGGAAGCACTCGAACAGAAGAACCTGTCCCCAGCGCTACTGCATCAGGTGCTCAAGGATTTCCTGCAAAGCCACGAAGGTTTATCCACCCGCGCCTACCTGAATATCCACACCGATTTGCTGCTAAAGAGGTTAGCGCTAATCAGCCCATTGGCCGGCTGGAAGTCTTATCCCGCGAGCATTTTCGCCAGCCTGATAAATGAAGTGTTCCACGTGGAACTCAAAATCGAAGTGCCCTACTCCTCAACTTGCCCTTGCTCAGCAGCCTTGGCGCGACAGTTGATCCAGCAGAAATTCATCGCCGACTTCGCCAACAAAGCTCTACAACACGCCGACGTTCTGGCATGGCTTGGCTCGACCCAAGGCATCCTTGCCACGCCTCACAGCCAACGCAGCACAGCACAATTGCACCTTCACCTCGACGACTTCATTGATGAGTTTCCTCTTAGCGTGATCATCAATGACGCTGAAGCTGCCCTCGGCACCGCCGTACAAACCGCCGTGAAACGCGCAGACGAACAAGCCTTCGCCCTCGCCAACGGGCAAAACCTGATGTTCTGCGAAGACGCGGCACGCCGTCTGAATCTGGCCCTGCGACGTACTCCCGGTATCAGCGCATTTCAATTGCGAGTGATCCACGCCGAAAGTCTGCACGCTCACGACGCCGTCGCCGAAAGCCATTGGCAGCGTGAGCAAGCATGATCCGCTGCCAATCCCTGAGTTGGGGTGCACCCGGCCAACCACTGACCGTGCCCCTGGACCTTGAACTCGACAGCGGCAGCCTGACGGCGATCATCGGTGCCAACGGCTGTGGCAAAAGCAGCCTGCTGAAAGTTATCGCCGGGCTACAAAAGCCATTGGCAGGCAATGTCGGGCTGAGTGTCCCACGTCAAAGCGGGTTGTCCTTTCTGCCCCAGCAACAGCATCTGGATCGCCAATTCCCCATCAGCCTTGAAGATCTGGTCGCCGCCGGTTTCTGGGGACGCAGGCTCTCGACTCAACTACGAAGCCAGCGCCTGAAAGACGCACTGGCGAACTGGCACCTGAGCGGACTTGAGCAACGCCCACTCATGGCCCTGTCCGGTGGCGAACTGCAACGCGCCCTGCTCGCGAGACTGAGCCTGACCGACGCGCCCGTGCTGCTGCTCGACGAGCCCCACGCCGCACTCGATGAACTCGGTCAGCAGTTGCTCTGGCAGCACATCCACGGCTGGCACGGCGAAGGTCGGACACTGGTCGTCGTGTGTCACGACCTCGCCGCCGTACGCCAACACATCCCGAAAACGTTGCTGATCAAAAACCGCGACTGCGTGTTTGGTGCAAGCGCAGAACTCATTCAGCAAACACCTCACACACAGGTGGCCTGATGCTCACCGTCGCCCACCTCTGGCAACCATTTAATGAGTTCGTGTTCATGCGCCGTGCCCTGCTCGGCGGATTGGTATTGGCGTGCAGCACCGCCCCCCTCGGCGTGTTCTTGATCCTGCGACGGATGAGCCTGATCGGTGACGCCGTGGCCCACGGTATCCTTCCCGGCGCGGCACTGGGTTTCTGGTTTGCCGGACTGAGCCTGCCCGCGTTAACGCTGGGAGGCTTGGGCGCCGGTTTGAGCATGGCTGGCCTCGCCGCCTGGATCACCCGTCGCACGGGCCTGCGCGAAGACGCCAGTCTCGCTGCGATCTATCCGATCTCGCTGGCCAGTGGCGTACTCATCCTCGGCATCGCCGGCAAACGCCTCGACCTGTTGCACCTGCTGTTCGGCTCAGCACTGGCCGTCGATGGTCCGACCCTCACCGGCATGATGTGGGTTTCGGGATTCAGCCTGATCGCCATGGCGCTGATCTACAAACCGCTGCTGCTCGACACCCTCGATCCGTTGTTCTTGAGAACCGTCAGCCGCCTCGGCCCACTCGCCCACGGCGTGTTCCTGACGCTGGTCGTACTCAATCTGGTAATCGGTTTCCAGGCCATCGGCGCGCTGATGGTGGTCGGCCTGATGATGCTTCCCGCTGCGGCTTCGCGATTCTGGAGCCGCCGGCTGCCGACCCTGATTGCCATCGCGGCCGTCATCGGTTGCCTCTCGGTCTGGTTCGGCTTGCTGCTGTCGTTCTACTACTCGTTGCCGAGCGGCCCGGCCATCGTGCTGATCGCCGGTCTTGGCTATCTGTTGTCCGTGGTGTTCGGGTCGGTGCACGGTCTGTTGCGCCGCCCGCCTTTGCTCACATCCCAATGAGGTGCTTCCCGATGCGCGCTCTACTCGTGCTGTTCAGCCTGATGCTGTCGATGTCATTGTCGGCGGCAGAAAAACTGCCTGTGGTCACTAGTTTCAGCATTCTTGCCGACATGGTTCATCAAGTCGGTGGTGAGCATATCCAGATCACCAATATGGTCGGCCCGGACAGCGATGCGCACACTTACGAGCCGACACCGGATGATGCGAAAGCGCTGCTCAGCGCCAAACTGATCATCAAGAACGGTCTTGGTTTCGAGCCATGGCTGGATCGTCTGGTCACCAGTACCGAGACCAAAGCCACGGTCATCAGTGCCAGTCACGGCGTGATTCCACGCTCGCTGGATGAAGACGGCGAAACCGTTCCCGACCCGCATGCCTGGCACAATCTGGCGAACGCCGAGTTGTACATCGCCAATATCACCAAAGCACTGATCGCTGCGGATCCCGCGAACAAAGCCGACTACGAACGCAACAGCAAAACCTACCTGAAGCAGATCTACGCCCTGCTCGCCGAAGCCAAAGCCAAACTCGGTGCGCTGCCACCGGGCAACCGCAAGATCGTTACCAGCCATGATGCTTTCGGTTATCTCGGTCAGGCCTACGGTATCGACTTCATGGCACCGCAAGGCCTGTCCACCGAACGCGACCCCTCGGCTGCCGAAGTCGCCGCGCTGATCACCCAGATTCGCCAGGCCCACGTCAAAGCGGTGTTCATGGAAAACATCAAGGACGCACGCCTGCTCAAACAGATCGCTGACGAAAGCGGCGCGCACATTGGCGGCACGCTGTACTCGGATGCCCTCGCTGCCAGCGGTCCCGCCAGTACCTTCACCGGTCTGTTCGAATACAACCTCAACACTCTTTACGACGCACTGAGCCAACCATGATCCGCAAGAATCCTTCAGGTGATCTGCCCCACATTGCCGAGTCGGCCTACGTCGATAAAACCGCGATCATCTGCGGCAAAGTGGTGATCGGGGAGAACGTCTTCGTTGGCCCCTATGCAGTCATTCGCGCCGACGAAGTAGACGCCTCAGGCGAGATGGAGCCGATCATCATCGGCGCCAATTCGAATATCCAGGACGGCGTGGTCATCCATTCCAAATCCGGCGCGGCAGTGACCATCGGTGAGTACAGTTCCATCGCCCACCGCTCGATCGTGCACGGCCCCTGCGTCGTCGGCGATCGAGTGTTCATCGGTTTCAACAGCGTCCTGTTCAACTGCGTCGTCGGCAACGGTTGTGTGGTGCGGCACAACTCGGTGGTCGACGGTCGGGATTTGCCGGACGCTTTCTATGTGCCCTCGACGACTCGCATCGGCCCGAACACCGACCTCTCGCAATTTCCACCGGTGAGCGTCAGCGCCTCGGAGTTTTCCGAAGACGTGGCGCGCACCAACGTCGACCTGGTGCGCGGCTACAAAGCCTTGCAGAACGAGTTCTGAACCATGAGCAGCGTGCTGATTCGCAACGCAAGGCTGGTCAACGAAGGACGCGAGTTCGACGGCGATCTATTGGTCAGCAATGGGCGCATCGTCAAGATTGCCCGCAGCATCGAAGGCGAAAACGCCAAGGTGGAAATCGACGCGAAGGGCCAATGGCTGCTGCCGGGGATGATCGACGACCAAGTGCATTTTCGTGAGCCTGGTGCGCCAGCCAAGGGCAGCATTCATACCGAGTCGCGGGCGGCGGTCGCCGGTGGCATCACCAGTTTTATGGACATGCCGAATACAAACCCGGCCACTCTCACCCTCGAAGCGTTGGCGGATAAAAAGCGCCGGGCTGCGATCAACTCCGTGGCCAACTACGGGTTTCACTTTGGCGTGAGCCAGGACAACCTCGATACAGTGGCGGCGCTCAATCCGTGTGAAGTCGCCGGGGTGAAAGTGTTCATGGGCGCATCGACCGGCAACATGCTGGTGGACGATCCGAAGATCCTCGAGCGACTGTTCGCCGAGGTGCCGACGATCCTCTTGGCTCACTGCGAGCACACGCCCAGCATCAACGCCAATGCCGCCAACTTGCATGAGCTGTTCGGTGATCGTTTGCCCCCGGCTGCCCATGCGTTGATCCGTAATGCCGTGACCTGTTATCGCTCTTCTTCAATGGCGGTTGATCTGGCGAAACGTCACGGCACGCGCCTGCATGTTTTGCACCTGACCACGGCGCGTGAAGTGGCGTTGTTCGAGGACAAACCGCTGGCGCAAAAACACATCACGGCGGAAGTTTGCCTGCACCATTTGCTGTTTGATGATCGCGACTATCCCCACCTCGGCAACCTGATCAAATGCAATCCGGCGATCAAAACCCAATCCGATCGCGATGCACTACGCGCGGCACTGAACAGCAATCGACTCGATGTGATCGGCAGTGACCATGCACCGCATACCTGGGCTGAAAAACAGCGACCTTATGCGCAGGCACCTGCGGGTTTACCATTGGTGCAGCACGCTTTACCGGCACTGCTGGAGTTAGTGGCGGACGATGTGCTGCCAATCACTACGCTGGTGGCGAAGACCAGCCACAGAGTCGCGGATCTTTTTGCGATTCCCGATCGTGGGTATCTACGTGAGGGCTACTGGGCGGATCTGGTGCTGGTTGAGGCGCAGACGCTGGAGGTCGATCGGCAACCCATTCTGTCGCAGTGCGGATGGACGCCGTTTGCCGGGCGCAGCTTTCGGCATCGGGTGAATGCGACGATGGTGTCGGGGCAGATTGCCTGGCGGGAGGGTCGGGTGAACGAGGGATGTCGGGGGCTGGCGCTGAGGTTTATGCGCTGAATACGAAGACGCTTTCGCGAGCAGGCTCCCACATTAGACTGCATTTCAAAGGTGGGAGCGACGGTACGACGATTCGACCTGCTCGCGAAGCTTTTAAGCTCTTGGCTTCACAGCGCCGCAGTCCTGACCCAACCAAACCGCGCGAGTCTCCAGACTGCCCTTCTGATTGATCCCGATCGCATTGAACGTGCCGTTGGCCACGGTGGTGAATTCACGATCACTGAGGAACGTCGCCACCCCGGTACCCTGCGCTTTCGGGCAACTGAAACGGAATTTCCACTGGTTGCCCGTGCGGTCGGTAATCTGCTGTTTGCAGCCCGATTGCGGGTCGGCCAATGGAATATCGTTGGTCGCCACCTGCTCCGGCGTCAGACAGGCACGAATGCCCTTGCCGCCGATATTGATCCCGTTCTTCTCCAGCGCAGCACGCTGTTGCGGGGTCATCTGGCCTTGCAACTGGCCGAGGATCGATTGCACATCCATCGGCTGGTCATCGACCTTGACGTTGCTCGATGTCATTTCCCACAGCCCCGGCTGCAGCATCTGCGCCTGCGCAACCACCGGCAATGCCAAACCCAGGCCCAGCGCCAAACCCAGCAGACGAACGTTCATCGAAAAACTCCTGATCAGTAGTGGCCGTTAGACGTCGGCCGATTGCTTCGGTTCATGCCCCAATTAAATAGCGACATTCGCGGCAGAACATGGTCTGTTAAGCATTGAATCTTCCGGAGCAAGGCTGCCCCATGGATTATTTTGGACCGCACATTTTCGGTTATCTGATCGCCCTGATACACACCCTCGGTCTGATCGCCGCAATTCACGCGGTGCTCACCGTGCGCACGGCTCAAGGCTCGATCGCCTGGGCATTGTCGCTGATCTTCATTCCCTATCTCACGCTAATTCCGTACCTGGTGTTCGGGCGCAGCACCTTTGATGGTTACATCCAGGCACGACGCCAGGCCAACGAACAGATGCGTCAGGCCATCTCCGAGTTGAACTGGCGTCCGTGGGTGGAAGAAGCCCTGACCGCGCGTGCCTCGAATGCCTACGCTTCGTTACGCGCAATGCCCAAACTCGGACGCATGCCGTGTCTGGCGAATAACGAAGTGCAATTACTGGTCAACGGTGCAGCCACGTTCGAGGCGATTTTCCACGCCATCGATCAAGCCAGAGAAGCCGTGCTGATTCAGTTTTTCATCATCCACGATGATAGGCTCGGTCAGGGTTTGCGTGATCTGCTACTGAAGAAGGCCGCTGAAGGCGTATCCATCCATCTGCTTTACGACCGCATCGGCAGCCATGCCCTGCCCCACAGCTATGTGCAGACGTTGCGTGATGGCGGCGTCGAGGTCAAAGCCTTCGCCACACGCAGTGGCTGGCTCAATCGCTTTCAGGTCAACTTCCGTAATCACCGCAAGATCGTCGTGGTCGATGGAGTGGTCGGGTTTGTCGGCGGGCATAACGTTGGCGATGAATACATGGGTGAAAAACCACCGCTGGCACCTTGGCGCGATACGCATGTGAAGGTACGTGGCCCGGTGGTCGCCTGCATGCAGGAATCCTTTGCCGAAGACTGGTTCTGGGCTGCGCGCGCACTGCCGCCACTGATCCTGCCTGACGAGTACCCGGATGACGGCGTGCTCTGCCAATTGCTCGCCAGCGGCCCGGCGGATGCCTACGAAACCTGCTCGTTGTTCTTTGTCGAAGCGATCCACGCGGCGACCGAACGGGTGTGGATCACCAGCCCGTATTTCATTCCGGACGAAGCCGTATTCGCCGCACTGAGGCTGGCCGTATTGCGTGGCGTCGACGTGCGATTGCTGCTGCCGTCGCGTCCCGATCACCGCATCGTTTACGCCGCGTCCAGTCTCTACGCCTTTGAAGCCGTGCGCGCCGGCGTACGGGTATTCCGCTACGAACCCGGTTTCCTGCATCAGAAAGTGGTGTTGATCGACAGCGAGATCAGCGCGATCGGCAGCGCCAATCTGGACAACCGTTCGTTCCGGCTGAATTTCGAAGTGATGCTGCTGACCGTCGACAGTGACTTCGCCGCCAGCGTGGAGAACATGCTCAGCGCCGATTTCGCGCAAGCCTACGAGGTCGCCAAAGAAGAAAGCCGGGAGATCCACCGCCTGCAACAGGTCGGCATGCGGATCGCCCGGCTTATTTCACCGATTCTATGAAAGCCCTCACCGGTAAGAAAAGGACTGCTTAGCGGTTAAGGGTTGTAGATATCGTCGCGCGTCCACGGCAGTTCATGGCTGCCATCCGCATGCGCCTTCACCGCGAGGATCTGGTGCAGATTGATCCAGCCGCGCGCAAACGCATAAGCGCAGCCGGCCAGGTACAGACGCCAGATACGCAGCGCTTGATCCGGCACCAGTTTGCCAGCGGCTTCCAGGTTGTCCTCCAGCCGCTCACTCCAGTGGTCCAGCGTGCGCGCGTAGTGCAGGCGCAGGCTTTCGACGTCGACAATCTCCAGACCGGCTTCGCTGATCTCGGCCGATATCATCGCCAGGTGCGGTAATTCGCCGTTGGGGAAGACGTATTTCTCAATGAAATCCCCGGCACCACGTCCCACCGGGCGGCCGTCGGTGTGCTTGGCGGTGATGCCATGGTTCATCACCAGACCGCCCTCCTTCACCGCGCCAAACAGGGTTTTGCAGTACTCGGCCAGGTTGGCATGGCCAACGTGTTCGAACATGCCGACGCTGACTACCTTGTCGAAACGCCCGTCCTGAGGCAGGTCGCGATAGTCGAGCAATTGCAGTTCGACCTGGTCCTCCAGGCCTTCGGCTTTGACCCGTTCGCGGGCCAGTTCCAGTTGTTCCTTGCTCAGGGTGATGCCGAACACTTTCGCCCCGAACTCCCGCGCGGCATACCTGGCCAGCCCACCCCAGCCGCAACCGACATCCAGCAGATAGTCACCCGGCTGCAAACGCAGCTTGCGGCAAAGGTGGCGGAATTTGGCTTGTTGCGCCTGCTCGAGGGATTCGCTGCCGGTTTCGAAATACGCGCAGGAGTAGGCCATGTCGCTGTCCAGCCAGAGCTGGTAGAACGCATTCGACAGGTCGTAATGGTAGGAAATGGCTTTGGCGTCGGTTTCCTTGTCGTGCAAGGTACGCACTGGCTGACTGTCGTCATCTTCGCCGAGCAACGCGTTGCTCAATTCGTCGCAGACCCGGATGACCTCGCTGATCGAGCCCTCCAGTTCCAGCTTGCCTTCAACGAATGCCGCTCCGAGCGTGTCGAGGCTTGGATGGGTAAACTGGGTGACCATCGTCGGGTCCTTGACCACGATGGTGACGCTGGGCGCCGGCCCCAGATTGAACTCATGGCCATCCCAGAGTCGCAGGCGCAGCGGAAGCTGCAGATTCTTTAAGGCCGGTGGAAGTTGCGCGAGCATGGAAAATCCCCCTTGTTTCAGACGTCAGATCTGAGGGTAGACCATCCCGAAAAAATAGCAGGCTATCGATTTGATTAACCTTGTCTATCGTTGCAGACGCTCCAGCAAACCATCCTGTATCCACTGTTTCAACCAGGTAACCGCTTGAAGTGGCGCGCCCTCACCATAAGTGACTGCTAACTCGGCGCACAGTTCGGCGAAATTCCAGCCACCGTTGAGTATGCCCATGAGAGCTGTGGCTTCGGCTGGATCCAGGCTGCGGTAACTGCAGATCAATTGGTTGCGCCAGATCAGACAGATCTGTGGGATTTCGAACGGCGCGCTTTCAGGGAATTGCGCTTCTTCCTTTACCGAGCGCCATAAAGAAAGGCTGTTGAAACGGCACTCCAGCCGTTGCATGGACGGCACCGCTCTGACGCGTAATTCGGGCCACTCCTCCGGAGCCAAAGCCGCCATGGCCTCAATTGTCAGCGGCTCAGCGGCAGGTGCATCGAAAGCCAGGGTGAAGGCCCATTCGAGCGCAATCAGCTCGGCCAGCGGCGCGCTCTGTTCCGGCACCAGATGCTCGCGGACGAAGCCTTCGAAGCCTTTACCCAACCAGCGCAGGCTGAAGTGCGCAGACGGATACCGATAGATGTAAGCCATTGCGAGGCGGTCGAATTCCTCATCGCCCAGCCAGTGCAGGCTCGTGGGAAAGTCATTGCGCAACACGTCCAGCAAACGCGCCTTGTAAGCATTGTGGTAGATCGCCAGTCCCGTGCCGACATCCAGTGTCGGGCCACCGATCAGGCTCTCGCTCAACGTCGGATTCGCGTTGGGGTCTTCTTCGAGCAGAAACGCTTCAAACGCCAGTTGCCAGTCTTTCAGGAGCATGGTTGCCTCCGCGCAAGAACCTTGTTCCCGAGCTGACGGGCCGTTTGTAGTTCATCAAGCAGCGCTTCGAAGGGCGGAAAATGATCGTCGCGTTCCAGCAACGTGGCCACCGGGCCGAAATGTTCGAGTGTGCGTTGATAGAGCGCCCAGACCGGATCGCTCACCGGATGGTCGTGGGTGTCGATCACGTAATCGCCGTAATCGCTGTGCCCCGCCAGATGCAGTTGGCGGACTTTATCAACGGGCAGGCTGCTGATGAAGTCCCATGGATCGAAGCCATGATTACGTGAACTGACGTAGACATTGTTCACATCCAGCAGTAATTCGCAGCCGCTCACATGGCTGAGCAAAGCAAGAAACTCCCACTCGGTGAATTCGTCAGAGGCGCCGCGCACGTAACTGGAGACGTTTTCCAGCACCAACGGGCGCTGCAGAATGTCCTGAACCTGCATCACCCGAGCAGCAATGTGGACCAGGCTTTCTTCGGTGTAAGGCAACGGCAGCAAATCGTGTAGCTGATGGGCATTGCCGCGGCTCCAGCACAGGTGATCAGAAATCCATGCCGGTCGGACGCGTTCGGCCAATTGTTTGAGTTGTTTGAGGTAGTCAGGATCGAGGGCATGCGGCCCGCCGATGGACAACGATACGCCGTGCATCACCAACGGATAGCGTTCGGCGAAGGCATCGAGGTAATACAGAGCCTTGCCGCCCTGCACCATGAAGTTTTCCGAGACCACTTCGAACCAGTCGACATCCGGCGACTGCTCAAGGATCTGTTGATAATAAGCACTGCGTAAACCCAGGCCATAACCCAGAAAAGGAAAAGAGGCGGACATGTGCGGACTCCTGATAAAAAGTGGCCGCAGTGGCGCAAACCACTGCGGCAACACTTGCCGGTCAGTTATTCGCCGACCTTGCCACCGGCTTTTTCGCACGCCGCCTGAGTCATTGCCTTGAAGCCCTGGCCTTTGCAGGCGCCCATGCCTTTACAGGCGTGGTCTTTGGTTTTGCAGTCGTTCTGGCCTTTGCAAGCGGTCACGCCGTAGCAGTGAACGTTGGCATCGGCGGCCATCGCGTTGGAGGCAACACCGGCAAACATTGTGGCGGCAGCCAAAGCGAGAGCGGCACCAGCAGCAGCGGTCTTGATGGTCATTTTTCTTATCCTCGGTAATCGTCAGGGGTGTCGGCTGGAAGGTTGTTCAGTCCCGACATAGCACTAGAGAGAGCGGCCCCGACGGCGTTACAGAGGATCGAAAAATAATTTCAAAGATCGTTCTTGAGCTTGAGCAACGGCTCCTGAAAGCGCAGCAAGCGCCCGGCATTCCCGAGGACCAGCAACGTGCTGAGGTTGTGCAGCAGCGCGGCGATCATCGCCCCGGCGGCACCCAGCCAACCGAAAGCGGCAAACACGACAATGGCCAGCGTCCAGCCCAGGCCGATGATCACATTGACCTGCAACGTCCTGCGGCACTGGCGGCTAAGCCGCACACATGTACCGAGACGGCGCAGGTCACTGCCGATCAACACGATGTCGGCTGAGGCCAGCGCGATGTCCGCTCCGCCCGCGCCCATCGCTACACCGACCACGCCCGCCTTCAGTGCGAGGGAATCGTTGATACCGTCACCGACTACCATCGGCCGGAAACCATTGTTGATTTCCTTGAGTACGTGATTGAGTTTGTCCTCGGGCAGGGCTTGGGCTTGCACCTCATGCAAGCCGACCTCGCTGGCCAGCGATTGCGCCACGCTTTGGCGATCGCCGGTCAGCAGCAATTGCCGGCCAAGACCCAACTCGCGCAATTCGTCGAGGGCAAAACGCGCTTCCGGTTTAACCGTGTCGGCAAGCAACAACCAAGCGAGGAATGCACCGTTCAATGCCAACCCGGCAATCGGACCGTCGTGATCGGGAACCGTCGTCGTGGTGATGCCCAGTTGCGCGAACAACTCCGGTCGGCCCAACGCGGCTTCGCCTTGCGCGGTCATGGCCACTACGCCGAGGCCCTGACGTTCGTGGATATCACTGAGTGCCAAACATTCTTCCTGACTGACCAACCCTGCGAGCGCACGACTGACCGGATGACTGCTTGCCGCGCCAAGGCTGGCGGCAAGCGCGATGATCACGGACGAATCTGCACACGGATTATTGATCGACTGCAGGCGCAGGGTGCCGAAAGTCAGGGTGCCGGTCTTGTCGACCACCAGCGAAGTCAGGTCGGCCAGTTCTTCAAGGAACGCCGAACTGCGGATCAGTATGCCGTGACGTGCGGCCACCGCCACACCCGCAATCGCCGTGGCCGGAGCCGACAGCACCAACGCACACGGACAAGCGGCGACCAATACCGCAAGCATCGCTTGCGCATCGTGAGTGATAAACCAGGTCACTGCCGCCAGCAGCAAGACCAGCACCATATAGCTGCCAGCGTAACGTTCGAGCAACCGGGTGATTGGCGGTTTCGAGCGCTCGGCGTTCTGCATCAACGCAATGACCTTGCCCAGCGTCGACTCGCCACCGGTGCGCGTCACTTCAATACGCAACAGACCGTCGAGGTTGATCGCACCGCCGAACACCGACATGCCGACACCCGCCTCGACCGGCACCGATTCACCGGTAATCGATGCAGTGTCGAGACTGGCCTGACCGGATAACACTCGACCATCTGCGGGAATCCGATCACCGGCGCGCACTTCAACGGTGTCGCCGGCTTTCAACGTGCCGTTGTCCACTTCGATGATCGAGCCATCCACTTGCACCTTGCGCGCATGGCTGCGCGTCAGTTGGCCAAGGGCATGGATCGCCTCTTGCGAGCCGATGACGCTGCGCTCCTCCAGCACATGGCCGAAGATCATGATGATCGGCAGCAACGCCGCTGTCAGCAAGTCACCAGTCGCCCATGCACCGAGCATAGCCAGGGCAATCAGTTGATCGGTGATGCCGTGCAAGCTCGGATAGCGCAGGCTGTACCACGCCGAGCGCATTACCGGCACGCCAACCAATAAAGATGCAAACCCAAGCAGCAACTGACTGACACCGGTTTGCTCGGGCATCTGCCAGCGCCAGATCAGACCCAGACCAAGCAGGCCCAGCGCAAGCATGGCCAAGGTCAGTTGCCGTGCAGCACGGCGTTGTTCTGCCGAAGACAACAGGCTCGGTGCGGCGGTGGTCGCAGTCATTTACTGGCTCCCTGAATGATCAGACGGGAATCGTCTTTCGGGTCGACCGTGGTCACCGATCCGGCCTGGCCGAGTATTTTCGGCATGCGCTCGCGGTACAGGCGCAGGAGCATTTGCGGGTCGGTAGTGTTGGCCAGACTCAACACCGTGGCTGTGTCGGCTGAGGCTTTGGCCAAGCGCTCACCAGCCTGCGCGTGAGCGACTTGTAGCGTGCGGTCGGCCTGTTCATTGGCGGTCTGGGTGAGTTTTTCGGCGTCGGTGCGTGCATTGGCCACAGCTTTGTCGGCCTGCTGACTAGCGGTCAATACCGCGTTGAAAGCACTGACCGCCGGATCGGGCAGACTCGATTGCACATCCACCCGCGCCACTTCGATGCCGATGCCCTGCCCGCCTGCCTTCAACTCGGCCAAGCGTTTGTTGATGCCTTGCACCAGATCGCCACGCAGTTTTTCCCGACGTTCCGCAGCTTGATTGTCGGCGCCGATCAACTCCGGTCGAGCGACCAGAATGGTGTCCAGATCGCGTGCGGCCGTCAGCGCGACCGCGCTGCGCGTCACCAGACGATCCAGCGCCGGCAAGACATGCTCGCCCTGCAACACGAAGTCGTAAGGGTCAGTGACTTTGTAGAACACCCGCACATCCAGTTGCACCACGCCGGCATCACCGGTCAATAAATAACCGGATCCGGCCAGCGCATCACTCAGGGGGGTGGCAAAGGAAGCGACCCGATCGGCCTTCAGCGCCTCATCACTGCGCAACAGATTCTCGACGCGACGCTCGATCACCCGATCGGCTGCCGGCAGCAAAATCACCTGTTCGAATGGCTGCGGCCAAGCCAATAGCAGACCGGCATTCTGGATGCGATCCAGCGCGCCGAAATGCAAAACCACTGCGCGATTTTGCGGATCGATTTGCCGCACATTGGAAAACACCCAAACTAATGCCGCCAGGATCGTCACCGCGTACAAGGCAAAAAACGCCAAGCGCCCAGCTTGAATCCACGGACTGTTCAGCGAATGTGTTCCACGTGGAACTTCGTCATTCATGGCTGCGATCCGGTTTTGCTGTCGAGTGTCGGCGGGCCGTCGACCAATACTCGAAATGGCGCGGCGTCTGTACGCAGAATCAGTTTGGTGTCCGGCGTAACGATGGTGCCGAGGGTGTCCAGCGAGCGCAGCAAATTGTAGAGCTGCGGTGAGCTGGCGTAAGCACGGCCATAAATCTGCGCCGCTTCGACACGAGACTGCGCTTCGATCTCTGCCGCTTTTACCGTCGCGTCAGCCTGCACAATTCGCGCATCGCGCTCAGCTGCGGAACGGATTTGCGCGGCCTCACGTTTGCCGACCGCCGTGCGTTCAGTGGCAATTGTTTCACGCTCGGCGCGCATGCGATCGACCGTGGCAGTGAGTGTCACCGACGGCAAGGTCAAACGCTCGATGCCGACTTGCACAACCCGCACGCCATACGTCGCGAGCAATTGCTGATCGATCTGCTGGCGCAACTGCGCTTCGAAATCGGCGATACGCACCTGACTGGCATCGGTGTTCACCAGATTCGCCAGATCAAAACTGCTCGCGGTGGTTTCCAGCGCCGAGCCGACAAAGGTCCGAATCTGCCGCGCCGCTTCGTCCGGCTGATTCTGCACCGCACGCATGAAACGCTGCACATTGTCCGCATCGCCCTGCACCTGCCACGCGACGTAGGCCTGCACAATGATGCGCAAGCCGTCACGGGTGCCGACATCCTGCAAGCCACTGGACGTCGTGCGCAAACGCAAGTCGACCGGAATCGCCGCCTCGAACGGCGCTGGCCAACGCCAGCTCAAACCCGGATCAAGCAACACCCGCGCAGGGTTACCAAAACGCGTGATGACCGTGGCCTCGCCCGAGCGCACTTGCACCAGGCTTGCCGCCGCGATGGCGAACGCCACCAGCAATAGGGCCCAACTCATGCGTCGCCACGGGAAAGGCCCTGCCTCTTCCGGCGCACCGTGGTGATGGTGATGATGCCCATGATGATGGTGATGTCCGCCGTTGCCATGATCGTGGCCGCTGTGATCATGCGGTTCGTGAGTATGCGACTGGCTCAATGGGCGACTCCTGGTTGAGCGGTGGTACGCGCGGGCGTCGGGTCAGCCGGCAGCGTGAAGGTCCGCAAGTCGATGGTCGGCGCATTGCTGCTGCCCCCGAGACGATGGTCGAGTACCAGCAACTTGGCCTTGCTCAGCCCTTGGCTGAGCTGACCGAGGTATTGCTCCAGCACGAAAGCCTGGCCGGCACTGGCGTAAGCTTTTTGCTCGGCGCTGAATTTCAGATCCGCCGCCTGCGCAGTAGCATTGATTTCCCGAGCATTGGCGCTGGCCTGATCGTGAGCCAGGCTGGCCTGCAATTGCGCCTGATTACTCGCCTCGGCCGCCGCGCCACGCTCGCGGGAGATCAATGCCTGCGCGCCGATCTGCGCGGCTTGCACGCTGTGATAGGCATTGGCAGCACCGGCCGGCGGGTGAATGGCTTCGACGACCGTGGCGAGAATCTCCACGCCACTGTTGAGTGTTTGCAGATCACGCTGCACCGCGCGACCAATCTCATCGCCCAGCCCTACCCGGTCTTGACCAAGTAAGCCGTCCAGCGTGCGCGAGGCAAAGTCGTGCACCAGAATCCGGCTGGCGGTGCTGCGAATCAGCGTTGGCACATCGGCGCTGTTATACGTCGCCGCCAGTGCGGCCTGATCGCTGAGGCCGATGCGATAGACGAAGCGCACGTCCATGTTGACGATCTGAAAGCTCTGCTGATCGCCACGGCTGCTGGCGATCACTTGCGATTTGTCGTTGACGTGGCTGGCGTCCCACAAACGGTTGGCGGTCATCGGTGCCGGACCCTCAGCAGGGTCGGCTTGCAGCGGGACCGGGTTGTCGCCGACGCTGGTGGCCAGTTCATGCACCACGCCGTTTTCGATGATCCGCACCCGCCCCAGCGGCCAGGGTAAGCCGCTGTGCAACCCCGGGCCGAATACCTGCACCGGTTTGCCGAAGCGCTCATAAATACCGCGTCCCTGTAGCGGAATTTCATGGATCCCGGTGAGCAACCAACCCACTGCGGCTACTAGCACCAGCACCGGTAGAAAAGCACGGCGCATGTAGCTGAACGCCCAGATCTGGCGCAGATCGATGCCAAAACGGTTGTGCAATTCATGCTGCAACGCGAGTAAAGGTTGTGGCGGCCAGCGCAACATATCGGCGACAAAACTGCGCGCCAGCAGGCGCGGCTCAAGCTGCTCGCGACGAGGGCTGAACACTGACAGAACGGCGCGCAATAACAACTCGATCGCGACCAATCCCGGCAAGATACCGATCAGGACAGCGACACGAACTGGCCACACTGCATTCTCGCCAGCGAACAACAAACACAGTGCGCCTAGCACCAGGCTGATGATCGCCACACGCGTCAGTTGCGCGAGTGAAACCGCTTCGGGCCATTGCGCCGGGTTTTCCTGGGCCAGTTGCCGCTCCAGCACCAGCAGACCGAACGCCAGCAACAATGCCAGCGCTGCGCCCACCGTTGCCGATAAACCCACCGCAGCGGCCGGCAACGTCAGGTTCCACACTTGCTCGATGCTCAGCACCGCCAGCAGCGCCCAGCCCCCCAACCACAGCGTCGCCGCGCCGATCTGGCCGAGCAGGTGCAGGCTACGTTGGCTCAAACGGTCCAGCAGCCGCTCATACCACCCCAGCGGCGGGAATTGTTCCTCCCCAGCAAGCGGCGCCAGCACCACAGGATTGATCACCCGAGCACGCCATCGCGTCACCCACCACGCCGATTGCAGCCCGGCAACCAGCACCAGCAGCGCGGCGCTCTGATTGACCAGCAGCGGCAGCCACAATGATTGCGGGGCAAACAGCCCGACAAAGAACGCCAGCACCCACCCTGCCCCGGCCAATCCGCCGAAGCCGATCGCCCAGCGGCGCAGACGCCGGCTCTGCACGGCCGCCTGTTGAAAGCGCGGCAGTCCGGTCACGTGCGTGCCATCCATCTCCAGATCGACTTGCATATCACCCCAATTCATTAGCCCACACTGCATATCGTTACGATATAACGAAAAGCGTGAAATATTCGTACACAATTACGCTTATTCAAAGATGCCCAACCTGTCGCTTGGCTGAAGCCTTGACCGAAATGCCCGCAAACGCACATATTACGTTCGTAATTTTTATCCGAAACTGCTGTTAGCGATCTGCATCCATCCATCAGGAGCAAGCACATGAGCAACTATGACGTAGTGATTCTGGGCGGCGGCCCGGGTGGTTATAACGCGGCGATCCGCGCCGGCCAGTTGGGCCTCAGGGCCGCTTGCGTCGAAGGCCGGGCAACCCTCGGCGGCACCTGCCTGAACGTTGGTTGCATGCCGTCCAAAGCCTTGCTGCATGCATCAGAGCTTTACGATGCGGCGATGGGTGCGGAATTCGCCAACCTCGGCATCGAGGTCAAACCGACGCTAAACCTTGTGCAAATGATGAAACAGAAAGACGAAAGCGTGGCAGGCCTGACCAAAGGCATCGAATTTCTGTTTCGCAAGAACAAGGTCGACTGGATCAAGGGCTGGGGCCACATCGACGGCCCCGGCAAGGTTACGGTGACCGACGATCAGGGCGGCAAAGTCGAACTGACCGCCAAGGACATCATCATCGCCACCGGTTCCGAGCCCACTCCCCTGCCCGGTGTCGAGATCGACAACAAACGTATCCTTGATTCGACCGGTGCGCTTTCCCTGAGTGAAGTGCCCAAACACCTGGTGGTGATCGGTGCCGGTGTGATCGGTCTGGAGTTGGGCTCGGTGTGGCGGCGGCTCGGCGCGCAGGTCACCGTGGTCGAATACCTCGACCGCATCTGCCCGGGCGTCGATGGCGAGGCCGGCAAAACCCTGCAACGCTCGCTGAGCAAACAGGGCATCGCATTCAAGTTGAGTTCGAAAGTCACCAGCGCCACCGCTTCCGCCAACGGTGTGCAACTCAGCGTCGAGCCGGCCGCTGGCGGCACTGCCGAGTTGCTGGAAGCCGATTACGTGCTGGTCGCTATCGGTCGCCGCCCTTATACCCAGGGCCTAGGTCTGGAAAACGTCGGCCTGAGCACCGACAAGCGCGGCATGCTCGCCAACAAACAGCACCGCACCGAAGCCGCCGGGGTCTGGGTGATCGGCGATGTGACCTCCGGGCCGATGCTCGCGCACAAGGCTGAAGACGAAGCGATGGCCTGCGTTGAGCAGATCCATGGCAAGGCCGGCGAGGTCAATTACGACCTGATCCCCAACGTGATCTACACCAAACCGGAACTGGCCAGCGTCGGCAAGACCGAAGAACAGCTCAAGGCTGAAGGACGCGCCTACAAGGTCGGCAAATTCCCGTTCACCGCCAACAGCCGGGCGAAGATCAACCACGAGACCGAGGGGTTTGCCAAAGTCATCGCCGACGAGCGCACTGATGAAGTCCTCGGCGTACACCTGGTCGGTCCGAGCGTGAGTGAAATGATTAGCGAGTTTTGCGTGGCGATGGAGTTCAGTGCTTCGGCGGAGGACATTGCGTTGACGTGCCATCCGCATCCAACGCGGTCAGAGGCGTTGCGCCAGGCGGCGATGAATGTCGAGGGGATGGCGACGCAGATGTAAGCAAAAAAGTATGTGGTGACTGGGCGTCTGCTATCGCGAGCAGGCTCACTCCTACAGTTGATCGCGTTTGTTCAGAAGCACCGCGATCAATGTGGGAGCGAGCCTGCTCGCGATTGGGGACAACTCGGTCTCAGGCAGGAAGATGCCCCAGCGGCAACGCCCCCGGCGTCTTCACCGTGTGAATCGCAAAGTTGCTGCGGATGTCACTCACCCCCGGCAGTTTCAACAGGCAGCCGCTGAGAAAACGGTCATACGCACGCAAATCCGGCACCACCACTTGCAGCAAAAAATCCGACTCCCCCGACACCAGAAATGCTGAAATCACTTCCGGCAATGCCGTCACTGCGGTGTAAAACGCCTCGGCCTGTGCATCGTTGTGGCGCTCGACCTTGACCCCGACAAACACCGTCAGTCCCAGCCCGACTTCATCGCGATCGAGATTGGCCTGATAACCGCGAATCACCCCGGCCTCCTCGAGCATCCGCACCCGGCGCAGACACGGTGAGGCCGACAAGCCGATTTCGTCCGCCAGCTCGACATTGCTCAAGCGTCCGTTGCGTTGCAGCGCCGCGAGAATCTTGCGGTCGAAGGCGTCGAGTTTCATGGTTGGCAGATCCTGATAGTCGGGGCGTTGAAAACCAGCAGATTATGCCAAAGCAGCAGGCTTTTGAAGCGGACTACGCAAGCACCTGCCTCACCTTTCGGGCCTAGACTTGGCGCACCGAATCGACAACGAAAGGGCTGCAACATGGCGAGTCTCTGGCTGTTCTTCCTGGCATTGGCGGTGGTCTATCTGTTGCCCGGCCCGGACATGATCCTGCTGCTGCAAACCGGCGCTCGGCAGGGACGCGGCGCGGCGCTGGCCACCGCTGTCGGTCTGGGCATCGCCCGTGGTTGTCACGTGGCCCTTGCGGCGTTGGGGCTGGCGGCGCTGTTCAAAGCGGCGCCGTGGACATTCGAGGTGGTGCGATTGGCGGGGGCAGCGTATCTGCTGTGGATCGGCATTCAATGCCTGCGCAGCACCCTGCTGCCGAACCTGAATACCGGTGAAGCTGTCGACGCACACGGGCAATGGCGCGAAGCCGTCCGACGCGGTTTGCTGACCAACCTGCTCAACCCCAAAGCGCTGCTGTTCTGCTCGGTGTTGCTGCCGCAGTTCATCGTCAATGACGGCGTGGCGGTGCTAAGCCAGTTCGCCGTGCTGGGCATGCTGCTGGTCGGTGTTGGCCTGCTGTTCGACAGCGCCTACGCCCTCACCGGCGCCGCGCTGGGTCGTTGGCTGCAACACAGTCCAACGGCCCAACGCGTACAACAATGGTTGTTCGGCAGCCTGCTGATCGGTTTCGCCGTGCGCCTGACCTTCGTCCAGCAAGCTTAGCCTTTACGGACCTTGCGCTGGCGACGACTGATCAACAGCAACGCAGCACCCGCGACCAGCACAACCGCGCCGATCTGCACCGGCCACTTGTACGGCCGCAGCGATGAACGCACGGCATCCGTGACCTGGGTGACGTAACGCTTGTCGGCGTTTTCGAAGTCCGGGTACGGGCACTGATTGCCGAAATCCACCGCCCACGGGACAAACGGACCTTCCTTGATGTAACGCTGATACAGCGCGCTCTGATCTTCCAGGCTGCTGTTCCAGCCAGCGGCGTTGCACAGCACTGCGGCAAACGCCTGACTGGTGTGCGGCAGGTTGTCAGCGGCGCGCCCGGCCAGCGCGGTGGCGACGAAACGGTAGTGATAGCGCTGATCCGGTTTCGCTTCGCTGGCGACCTGACGTTGCACTTCGGCTTCGCTCACCAGCGGACCGACTTTCAGCTCGGTACTTTCCAGGCTGTAGTTGCCACCGAACGTGGCGTAGTCCGGCGCCATCTCGTAACCGAGAATATCCATGCCCCACTCGCGGGCTGTCCACGCCGCGTTGTACAAGGCACTGGCGCGCTTGGTCGGCCACCACGCGGCATCAGCCTTCAGCCGTTGTTCGCCGTAGAGTCGGGCCTTGTTTTGCAGGTCGGAATTGTCGAAATAAGCCACCGCGTCGGCGTAATGCCCTTCACGCAGCAAGCGTCGACCGAGCAGATTGCGCAGGCTGGCGGCGACCGGCAGCGGCACGTAGTTGTCACGCTCCTGCTGGGTCAACGCCGGCGGCGCCGGGACGTTGTCGTCGACGTATTTTTTCAATTCCTCGACCGTCAGCACGCGTTCGGCCACGGTCGCAGCGTCGAACCAATAGGTGCTGTTGCTGCGATACAACTGCACGAAGGCTTGCAGGTATTCGCCGCGCTGCAAGGCGAGAATCGCGCTTTCGCCCTCGACCCGGCACTTCGGCTGAACGGCTTCATACGCCCAGTCCGGGGTGCGCCGGTAACCCCAGTCTTCGCTCTGCGGGAAGGCCTGCGCGGCTTTCGAATAGGCGGCGGCCGCGGCATTTTTATCGCCGTCACGCACCGCCAGTTTCGCCCGTAGCCACCACGCCAATCCGCCGTCGCCGGCGTTCTCGAGAAAAGCCTTGGCCCCAGCGTAATCACCCTGTTGATAACTCATTGCCGCCAGACGATCAGCGTTGTCGAGGCTGCCACGGGTGCTGTTTTGCAGCAGCTTGACCAGTTTCTTCTCGTTCGGCGGCTCATCGCCAAACGACCAGCCTTGGCGGCTGACCAGCGATGCCGTGACCATTTGCTGCACGGCTTTGTGTTGCAGCAGCTCGGCCAGTTCGGCCTCGGGCAACTCCGCCAGTTCATTCATCAATTGCTTGAGCGAGGTGTAACCCACGGCCGAACCGTGCAGATTCTGTGCTTCATACAATTCGATGGCGCCGCTCCAGTCGCCTGCCGAGCGCAACACCCGCGCCTCTTCACCGAGGCTGGCAACACCCAACTCCAGCGGATCGCTGAAACCGTCGATGCTCAGTTGCCGGGCCTGGCGGAACGCATCACGCGATTGTTCCAGCGCCTCGACCGCATCCCCTCCTTCACTGCTCATCGCAAACCAGGTACGGCCCATCGAATACGCCGCCCACGTGCTGCGCAACGGACGCTGATCTGCCGGCAGCGCCAGCAGCTTGTTGAAATACTCGACGGCGAGTTGATGATCGCCCGTGGCAAACGCCACCGCACCGGCCACGTACAAACGGATTTCCGTCGGCAGACTGGCGCCCTGCACCTCGACCTGACGCGCATCGGTCAGGCCACGCAGTTGTTTGACCAACGCTTGCTGCTCGGCGCTCAGTCCGGCCTGCTCGGCCTTCTCCCGTGCCTCGGCGGCCGCGTTTTCCTCGCCGTACATATCGTTCGGATTGTGCGTTGCCGCGGTGACATTCTTCAGCCCGGCGATGGCTTTGCCGAGGCGACTGAGTTCGAAGTTGAAGTTGCCCTCAGGCAGATCCGCGAGGGTTTGCCCGCGATTGTCGAGCAGGCGCATGGGGAAATCCGGTCCGCAGGCCAGCGCCGAACCCAGCGGCAGGCAGAGGCTCAGGCAGAGCAGATGGCGGGGCCAGTTACGGGTCAACATGCGAACCTCCTTGATCAATATTGGCGCAACGCGCCCAACCGATGGCGCGTTGCCCACCCGCCGGCAAACGGCCGTCGCGCAGGCGGGTGAAGGTAAGCAGATCCGGGCCTTGTTGCAACGAGTAACCGGCGAGCGCATCGGCGCCTTCACAGCTTTGCGCCTTCAAGGTGATTTGCGCAGGCCAGGCACTGTCGAGGTTACCGGGGTTTTCGAGTTTGATGTCGTAGAGACCGTCGTGTTCGCTGAACGTCACGCCGAGCTGGCTGACGAGTTGATCACCCCGGGCCACCGCGCGCAGGGTGGTCAGGCTCCAGGCGCGGCGATCATTGGCCAGCGGCAAGCGAAACCAGATCAGCCCGGCCAGATGCGCCGGCGGGTCTTCGCGCAGGGTCTTGCCGAGTTGGCTCAACTGCAGCGGATCGGCGAGCAACTCCTGACGCTCACCGCCGCGCTCAAGTTGCACCTCGCTTTCCACCACCGGCGCCCCGCCGTCATCCGGCAACAGCGCGACACCGTAAGCCGGCAGCGCGAGATAAAAAGGTTTGTCGGTAATCCGTGCCCAGGCCTTGGCCCACTTCAACGCCTGATCAGGATCGAACAGACCCCGACGCGGATCGCTGACGGCGTGGACTTGCAGCACGCTGCTGTCGACGGTTTGCAGGAGTGTTGGCAATTCTGCGCTGTCGAGCCAGGCTGGCAGTGCAGTGATACTCAGCGCTAGTGAACTCGGCAATGCCGCACGCAGATGCTGGAGGAATTGCGCGTACGCCGGCAGACGCGCATTACCCGCGTCGTGATCGATCTCGACACCGCTCGGCGTCAGACCTTGCGCCTGCCAATCGGCAAGCACCTGCAGAATCTGCGCGGTGACCTGGTCCTGATCCAGCGACTTGAGCTGGCCGTCGAGACGAATCACCGCGATCAACGGACGGCCATCGGCTTTCAATAATTGCGCATCGATCCGCGCCCGGCGCCATCCGGCATTCGGAAAGGCCTGCAGCGCCAACACACGCAGCGTCGAGAAATCCTGGCGACTGTCAGCCAGCGCCGCCTCGTGGGCCGGCGTCCATTGGCGTTGCCAGATGTAGAGTTGTTGGTCGAGGGGGCGCGCGTCCTGCTGCTTGCAACCAGCAAGCAAAATGCCCAAGAACAGACCCACAATAAGCCGCATACCTTCCAACCTTCCGACACTACAAGGCTGCAAGGTTACACAAAAACCCTGTCGGAGCTGTCGAGTGAAACGAGGCTGCGATCTTTTGATCTTCTTTTTTCAGGATCAAGATCAAAAGATCGCCGCGTGCCGCAGCTACAGGGGTGCGGCGGGTTTACGGGCAATGATCACCTGGCTTTTCGCAACCACCGCATCCAGCGCCTGTTTGATCTGCGCGCCACGCGGCGAGTCCAGCACCGCTTGCCAGGTGTCGGCCCAGTGATTGAGCAGCGGATGATCCGGATTACTGAAATCGACCTTGGCTTCCCAGAACAGCAACATCCACATCGACCAGTAAAAACCGTATTGGCTGTGGCTGATGATCTCCAGCCCCGCTTCACTGACCATCGCCTTGAACTGGTCTTCGCTGATGATGCGAATGTGGTTGGGCTTCTGGAAATACTCGGCCGCGGCGATATCTTTTTGCAAATCTTCGGAGCTAGGGTGCGGCACGCTCAGCAAGTACAGGGCGCCTGGCTTGCCGACACGTACCAGTTCGGCAAGGAACTGCGCCGGGTCGTCGACGTGCTCGATGACTTCCGTGGAGACCACACGCGTGGCCGTGCCGTCGGCAATCGGCAGCGGATTGCAGTCGGTGACGTGGCATTCGATGTCCCGCGCCGGGGTATCGCTGAGACGCTGACGGGTCGCTTCAACCTTCGCTCCGTCAATGTCGGCAATGATGATCTTCGCCCCACGCATGCCGCAGAAATGCACGTTGCCGCCATCACCGCAGCCGACGTCGAGCAGGGTGTCATCGGCGGTCACCGGAAAGTCTTTGAACAGCTCGCCGGTTTCCTGGTTGAACCAGCCACTGAGCATCGCATCGTGCAGGCCGAGCATGTACGGATCGGTCTTCTCGGCGACCGCCGCGACAGGCTGCGCGGCGGCCGGAGCAGGCGTGCCCGCCGTGAGTTTCTTCAAAAGGCTCAGCATGAGGTGGCTCCAGAGGATGGGATGGCGGTTCGGGACGTGCCGAGGCGTTTGACCAGCGCAGCGCCACGGTTGCGCATCGGCATTTCGACAAGGCGATAATTCAGTTCACTGAGCAGCACGATCAGGCCGAACGCTAGCAACAGGGTGACGATCGGATGCCCGGCAGGGCTGGGCAAACCGGCGTTCTGCAAACGGAAGATCAGTTCACGCACCAGTTGATAGGCCGGAATGTGGATCAGGTACATGCCGTAGGAGCGACTGCCGACCCACGCCAGCACACGCTGTACAGCACCGGCAGGCATCAGGTAGTCGCGGTTGTACGAAGCGATCCACACCAGCAAGGCGCCGAGTACGGCAATCGATCCGATACGGTAAGGGGCAAAGGTGAAACGGTCGGTGGCCATGAAACTCAGCAGTGATCCGATGGCGATCAGCGCCGAAATGCCGACCCACGGTCGACGCAGGAAGGTCGGCTCCCAGCGTTGATAACCCGGCTGCGCGCTCCACATCGCCAACAACACCCCGAGGGCCAGCGCGTCGGTACGCACGACCATCAGCAACGGCGTGCGCACGGTCAGAATCTGCACCGCCACCAGCGCCAGCAACGCCCAGACCAGACGCTGGCGAAACAGCACAATCAACAGCGGGAACAGCAGATAGAACTGTTCCTCCAGCGCCAGGCTCCAGTAGACAAAACTGCTGCCGTACTCATAGTGAAAGAAACTGTCGGCAAAACGAAAGTTCGCGTACTGCAGCACCCCGGCCAGCGTCGCTTGCAGGTTCGCGGACAACGTCCCGAACGCGCCGGAACGATTGAGAAACACGCAGGCCAGCAACATCAGCGCCAGCCACAACCAGGCCGACGGCAACAGGCGAAACGCCCGGCGCAGCCAGAAATTGCGCGTTTGCTGCCAATATTCCCGGCGAGTCGTACAGCCTTGCAGCGTCGGAATCAGGCTACGGGCGATGACAAAACCGGAAATCGCGAAGAACAGATCGACGCCCCACCACGGCTGCGCCCAACCATGAATCTTCTCCAGCAACGGCACCGGGTCGGTGAACAGGCTGCCCTGCAGATGGTGGAACAGCACGCCCAGCACGGCAATGGCGCGCAGGACTTCAATGTCCATGATCCGTTTGCTGCTCATGCTTGGGGAGTTTCCATGGCCATGCAGCGCTGTTCGAACAACTGTGCGAGGAATACCTGCAGACGCTGTTCAGCCACGGCCTGACTGCAGAAACCTTGCAGGCTGCTGACGGCGTGTGCCGACATCTGTGCGTAACGCGCCGGATGGTTTTTCGCCACGTCGTAACTGGCTTTGTAGGCTGCACACAACGACGCCCAGTTGGTCACATAACGCAAGGTGCGAAAGGCCCGACGCGGGTCGTGCGGCCAGGCGGTCAGTTCGTCGGTGGACTCGATCAGAAAGGCATTGTCGGCGCTCAGGTAATCGATCATGGCCGTGGTGCGCGGCGCCACCGCCGGTTTGCCGCAGGACATGAACTCCATCAGCGGCAAGCACTGACCTTCGCCATACGAAGTGTTGACCACGTAACGGGTGGCCTGCACCAACCGCTCATAATCCGGATCGGCAAGGTAGCCATAGATCAACACGATGCGGCAGCGGTAGGACTGGTTTTTGTACAGGTGATGGAGGATGTCGCTGAGGGCTTCTTCGGCATCGTGGTGGGTCAGTTTCAGCACCAGCGTGGCATCTTCGACGTCGCGAAAACTCACACAGAAAGCGCTGAGCATGTCTTCCCAGTTCTTGCGCCCGTCGCCGGGGTTGAACACCGAGGTGTACACAACGCCGTCGAGCAATAGCTCCTGCTCGGCGACCGGCGCGGTGAAATCGATGCCGGGGCCACTGCGCAAATGGGCCGGGCCGAACGCATTCAGATCGAGCGTGCGACTGTCTGCTACCAGGCCTTTGATTGTCAGGCGCAACGGCTCTTCCCGCGGTGCCCCATGCAACTGCGCGCCACGCGCTGCAAAGCGATCCCACACCGGCGCCGGCACCGCAACGATCGGGTAGTCATCCGTCATCGCTTCGCGCACGGCGTTCACCGTGTAACTCGAATGAGTGATCGCCGCGCCACAGGCAGCCAACACCGTGCGCCAATCGTTGCGCGACTCAGCGGCAAACGGCTCGTTGGGGATGGTGCTGAATTCCCACGCAAACACCGGCAATGTCGGACACGCCAGGTGTACCGGGGTGCGATGTGGCGGCGAGAACGACAGAAACACACACGGCTCGCCCCGGCTCAGGCACTCCAGGTACAGCGCATCGACCTCAACCTGCGGATCGAGCACTTCCACCACCCGCCCGAGTCGTTCGAGTACCGGACGGTATTCCTTGAGCACAAAGTAATAGCTGTACTCCGAACGCCCGAGGTTCTGCGCGATGGTGTGCTGGTTGGTTTCCGAGTGAATGATGATCAGCATGAGGCGTTATCCGTCACGGGCGCGGCATCGGCAGTCCTGGGTGCCAGCGCGAAAAAGTCCGCCATGCGTTTTTGCACCGGGGCGAACGCGCAGTAATCGTGCATGCGTTCGATGGCGGCCATAGACATCCGCTGATAGTCCTGAGGCTGGGTCCTGGCCATCCGATAGCTGTGTTCGTAGGCGTTTTTCAGCGAGCCCCAGTCCGGGCGATAACGCAATGTGCGGTAGATGATGCGGGTGTCCTGCGGCCAGATCGTCAGCTCTTCGCTGGACTTGACCACGAATGCCACCGCGTCATCGATGTAGTCTTCCATCGCCGTGTGATCGGGGGCGATCACCGGTGTGCCGCTGGACATGAACTCCATCAGTGGCAGGCACAGCCCTTCACAGCGTGAGGCGTTCACATAGAAACTCGCGGCCTGATACAACCTGGCATATTGCGCATCGTCGAGGTAACCGTGCATCACCACCACCCGACAGGCGAACGGCGTTAGCTGCGCGAGCAAGGTCATCAACTCGCTGTAATAGGACGCCAGATCGTTCTGGGTAATCTTCAACACAAGCGTCGCGTCGGACGTTTCGCGAAACGCCCAACAGAACGCGGTGATCAGTTGGTGCCAGTTCTTGCGGCCATCCTTGGGATTGAACACGGTGACATAAACCACGCCGTCGACTGTGGTTTCGGCCACCGATGTGGTGTCCGGCAAGTTCAGCGTCACCGGTTCGACGACGGGTACCGGCAGCGGCCCACACACCGCCGGCAAGCGTTGTTCGAGCCAGCCGTGCAGCGTGTCTGGCACCAGATCGCGAATGCCTTCCCAATACCAGTTGTAGAGAAACTTCACCCGTGGCACCGGTTCTGCCTGCTCGAGTCCCAGATCCAGCGCCCATAGACGCAGGTAATGCCGGGCAATGACGAAGCGGCGTTTGAGGGTCAGCGGTGGCGGACGCGCGGCTTCGATTTCGGCCGCCAGCGCGGCTTCTTCTTCCGGCGTGATCGGCGTCGGGATCAGTGCGTCGGCGCAGAGGCCGAGGGTGCGAGTATCGAAAATGCAGCCCTTGATCGCCAGCGAGGTGCCTGGATTGACTGGCGCACCAGCTGCCTGCTGACGGATCGCCGCGAAGTTTTCCCACAGCGGCGTGGGCAATACCAACACCGGGAAGTCTTCGCCCATGGCACGACGGATGGCTCGAGCGGTGTGGCTCGACAGCGTAATAACCCGCCCATGGCGAGCGAGCATCTGCGTCCAGTCCTGGCGCGGGTCGTTGTCCCACTGTTCGTCAGGAATCGAGTCGAACTCCCAGGCCACCACACACACCGTCGGGCATTCGAGGTCGACCGGGGTTTTCTGCGGCGGAGTGAACGACAGGAACAGGCTGTCTTCGCCAGCGACGAGCAGTTGTCGATACAGCGGATCGACGTCGGCGGTGGACGCGACCACGTGCACGCGCCCAAGGCTTTCCAGCACCGGGCGATAGGCCTTGAGCACGAAGTAGTAACTGTATTCCGGACGCCCGAGACTCTGGCTGATGGAGCGGTCGTTGACGTCCGAGTAAAGAATGAAATTCATGGCATCCCACGATGAAGCTGCCATCCTGGCAACCTCATGCTATGACGACCGGGCGCTGGTTCAAGTCGGCATCGCTGCTGCTTGTCCATCATCCTCGGGAACGTCTTCGTTTTTGTTTTAGTGGTCAGTTTCACCCCGTTGCGCTACGCCCACGGCGAACCTTGGGAATAGCGACGAGGGCCATTCTAAACACATCCATCAACGATCCGGGAACCGCCGGACGGGAATAAATCGGACTACGCTAACGAGAACTGACCGGTCACGGTTTGGCCTGTTGAAATTGCTGAGTAATTGGCACAGATTGGTAACAAACAACTACAACAACTGACTTCGCCTGTCTTTCACCCGGTTTTTCCTACGGTCTGACAGACCTCTCCTTAAAGCCTGTGAGAAAGTGGCGCAAGTTCAAGACCAAGGGGTCGCTGTTTGAAAAAGCGTCTGTTCGTCACGGGTCTCAGTGGATTCGTTGGACAACATATTCAGTCATGTTTGGCCTCGCCTGACTCAGCGTGGGAACTGCTGCCTGCAGCTTCACGTTACGACCTGACGGATCCGGACAGCCTTGTCGACCAGTGGCCGCAAATGCCTGACGCGGTCATGCATCTGGCCGGCCAGACTTTCGTCCCCGAAGCCTTCCGCGACCCGGCACGTACCTTCGACATCAATCTGCTCGGCACCCTCAATCTGTTGCAGGCTCTTAAGGCCCGTGGTTTTCAGGGCACCTTCCTGTACGTCAGCTCCGGCGACGTTTACGGCCAGGTCAGCGAAAGCGATCTGCCGATCACCGAACGACAAGCGCCCTGCCCGCGCAATCCGTATGCGGTGAGCAAACTCTCGGCCGAGTTTCTCAGCCTGCAATGGGGTTTGAGTGAGGGCTGGCCGGTACTCGTCGCACGGCCGTTCAACCACATTGGCACAGGGCAAAAAGAAAGTTTCGTCATCGCCAGTGCCGCCCGCCAGATCAATCGCATCAAACAGGGCCTGCAAGCCCCGCAGCTAGAAGTCGGCGATATCGACGTGACGCGGGATTTTCTCGATGTCGGCGATGTGATTTCGGCCTATCTCGCGCTGCTGGAAAAAGGCGCACCCGGCCAGGTCTACAACATCTGCTCGGGTCGTGAGCAAAGCATCCGCAGCCTGATCGAGCAACTCGGCGACCTGGCCGAAGTGGAGATGCAACTGGTGCAAGACCCCGCGCGCATGCGACGCGCCGATCAGCGTCGCGTTTGCGGCAGCCACGCAAAACTGGCCAAAGCCACCGGATGGTCGCCAGCCATCACCACACAACAATCCCTGCGGACGATCCTGTCCGACTGGGAGACGCGAGTACGACAAGAATGACAAAAAGTGCACTCATCACAGGGATCACCGGCCAGGACGGCGCGTATCTGGCCAAGTTGCTGCTCGACAAGGGCTACAAGGTTCACGGCCTCGTCGCACGACGCAGCAGCGACTCGCGCTGGCGTCTGCGCGAAATGGGCGTCGAAGCCGACATCGTCTATCTGGACGGTGACATGGCCGATGCCTGTTCGGTACAGCGAGCAGTCATTCAATCAGCGCCGGACGAGGTCTATAACCTCGCCGCGCAGAGCTTTGTCGCCGCGTCGTGGAGTCAACCGGTGACCACCGGCATCGTCGATGGCCTGGGCGTTACCCACCTGCTCGAAGCGATCCGCCAGTTCAGCCCGCACACCCGGTTCTATCAAGCCTCGACCAGCGAAATGTTCGGTCTGATCCAGGCCGAGCAACAGGATGAAAACACGCCGTTCTATCCGCGCAGCCCTTACGGAGTGGCCAAACTCTACGGTCACTGGATCACCGTCAACTACCGCGAAAGTTTCAACCTGCACGCCAACAGCGGCATCCTCTTCAACCACGAATCGCCGCTGCGCGGCATCGAGTTCGTCACCCGCAAGGTCACCGATGCCGCCGCACGCATCAAGCAAGGCAAACAGCAGGAGCTGGCCTTGGGCAACATCGATGCGAAACGCGATTGGGGGTTTGCCGGCGATTACGTCGAAGCCATGTGGCTGATGCTGCAGCAGGACAAGCCTGACGATTTTGTGGTGGCCACCGGCGTCACCACTACCGTGCGGGAAATGTGCCGCATCGCCTTCGATCACGTCGGCCTCAACTACCGTGATTACGTGAAGATCGACCCGGCGTTCTTCCGCCCCGCCGAAGTCGAAGTGCTGCTCGGCAATCCGGCCAAGGCTCAGCGCGTGCTGGGCTGGAAGCCGAAAACCGACCTGGATACCTTGATCCGCATGATGATGGATGCGGACATGAAACGCGTCGCCAAGGAGTAGGCCATGCTGATCCCCGTGATTCTGTCCGGCGGTGCCGGCACCCGTTTGTGGCCGGTGTCCCGCGAGGGCCATCCGAAACCGTTCATGAATCTGCCCGACGGCCAATCGCTGCTGGGCAAGACCTATCAGCGTGCGGCAGCGTTGCTCGACGGCTGGGGCGACATCGTCACGGTGACCAACCGCGAGTACTACTTCCAGAGCAAGGATCACTATTGCGCCGCCCATGTCTCGCGTCATCGCGGGCATTTCCTGCTGGAGCCGACCGGGCGCAACACCGCGCCGGCCATTGCTGCTGCCGCGTTGTCGCTGCAAGCACTGCACGGTGACGACGCGATCATGGTGGTGATGCCCGCCGACCATTTGATCGTCAATCAGGACGCGCTGAAAACCGCGGTCGAGCACGCCGTCAATCTGGCCAAAGACGGTTATCTGGTGACCTTCGGTGTGATCCCGACGGCGGCGGAAACCGGCTTCGGCTACATCGAGACCGGTGCTCCGCTGGATGCCAAAGGCGCGGCGAAAGTGCAGCGTTTCGTCGAGAAACCCGACCTGCAAACTGCCACGCATTATCTGGAGAGCGGCAACTTCCTGTGGAACTCAGGCATGTTCTGCTTCACCACGGCCACCGTAATTGCCGAGCTGCAATTGCACGCGCCCGAACTGCTCGAGCAGACCCGCGCCTGCCTGGCCGCCAGCGCGCCGATCGAAACCGTCGGTTGCCTGCAGCAAGAACTGTCGCCGGCGCTGTTCGCAGAAATCACCGACATTTCCATCGACTACGCACTGATGGAGCGCTCGGAAAAAGTCGTGGTCGTGCCGGCGGGTTTCGACTGGAGCGACATCGGTTCGTGGGGCGCCGTCGCGGCCCTGGTACCGGCCGATGCCGACAACAACCGCGCCAGCGGTGAAGCGATCTTTATCGACAGCCATAACAATTTCGTCCAGAGCGATGGCCGGCTGGTAGCGACAGTGGGTGTGGATAACCTGATCGTGGTCGACACCGCCGACGCGGTGCTGGTGGCCCACGCCGACCGTGCGCAAGACGTACGCCGCGTGGCCAAGCAACTCAAGGACAAATCCCACGAAGCCTATCGGTTGCATCGTACCGTCAGCCGCCCGTGGGGTACTTACACGGTTCTCGAAGAAGGTCCGCGCTTCAAGATCAAGCGCATCGTGGTCAAGCCTGGCGGCAAGTTGTCGCTGCAAATGCACCATCACCGCAATGAACACTGGGTAGTGGTCGAAGGCATGGCCAAGGTCACCAACAATGGCAGCGGTACCCATCTGGTGGCGAAAAACGAATCGACGTTCATCGCTGCCGGCCACCGCCATCGCCTTGAAAACCCAGGGGTGATCGATCTGGTGATCATCGAAGTGCAAAGCGGCGAATACCTGGGAGAGGACGACATCGTCCGCTTCGAAGACCAATACGGCAGGACGGTTTAAATGCTGCTTTCCCTGTATCGCTCGTTGCATGGCTACCGGGGTTTCATCCTCGGCAGCGTGCAGCGAGAGTTTCAAGCGCGATACCGCAATTCGCTGTTCGGCGCCTTGTGGCCGATTTTCAATCCGCTGTCGATGATCATTGTTTACACCGTGATCTTTTCCCACATCATGCGCGCCCGCTTGCCGGGTGTGGATGACAGCATGGCCTACAGTGTTTACCTCTGCGCCGGGTTGCTGGCGTGGGGACTGTTTTCCGAAATCACCCTGCGCAGCCAGAACATGTTTCTGGAAAACGCCAACCTGCTGAAGAAAATCAGTTTCCCGCGTATCTGTCTGCCAGTGATTGTGCTGTGCAATGCCGGGATCAATTTCGCGATCATCATCAGTCTGTTTCTCGGCTTTCTGCTGATCACCGGGCGCTGGCCGGGCATGGCGCTGCTGGCGCTGATTCCATTGATCGCCCTGCAAATGATGTTCTGCGCCGGGTTAGGCATGGTGCTCGGCGTATTGAACGTGTTCTTCCGCGATGTCGGCCAGCTCTTCGGCATCTGCCTGCAATTCTGGTTCTGGCTGACGCCGATCGTTTACCCGATCACGATCCTGCCGGAATGGGTGCAGCGCCTGTTGCAACTCAATCCGCTGACCAACCTGTTCAGCAGTTATCAGAACCTGTTTCTCTACGGACAGTGGCCGGTCTGGAGCTCGCTGCTGCCGATCTTCGTTACGGGCGTGCTGTTTTGTCTGATCGGTCTGCGGCTGTTTCGCCAACGCGTTGGCGAAATGGTGGATGAACTCTGATGGGGCATATTCGCGTCACCGGCCTGAGCAAGGCCTACAAACAATACCCCAACCGCTGGAGCCGACTGGCTGAGTGGCTGATTCCGTTTTCGCCAATCCGCCACCACCAACACTGGGTGCTGCAGGACGTCGAATTCGAAATCGCCCCCGGTGAAGCGGTGGGCATCGTCGGTGCCAACGGCGCGGGCAAAAGCACCCTGCTGAAGATGATCACCGGCACCACCCAACCCACCACCGGCAAGATCGAACTGCAAGGCCGCGTGGCCGCGCTGCTGGAACTGGGCATGGGGTTCCACCCGGATTTCACCGGTCGCCAGAACGCAATCATGGCCGGTCAGTTGCTGGGCATGCAGCTCGAAGAAATCGAAGCACTGATGCCCGAGATCGAGCATTTCGCCGAGATTGGCGACGCCATCGACCATCCGGTACGCACTTACTCCAGCGGCATGCAGATGCGCCTGGCGTTCAGCGTTGCCACAGCCCGGCGCCCGGACATTCTTATCGTCGACGAGGCACTGTCGGTGGGCGACGCCTACTTCCAGCACAAAAGCTTCGAACGCATCCGCAGTTTCCGCAAATCCGGCACCACGCTGCTAATCGTGTCCCACGACCGCTCGGCGATTCAATCGATCTGCGATTCGGCGATTCTGCTCAAGGATGGCCGCATGGCCATGTACGGCAAACCGGAGCCGGTGCTCGATTATTACAACGCGCTGATGGCCGAACGCGAAGGCCAGATCGTGCGACAGGAAATGCTCGCCGGCGGCGAAGTGCAAACCGTCTCCGGGACCGGCGAAGCAGCGATTCTCGGCGTGCGCCTGCTCGATGAAAACGATCGCAGCATCGACGCCGCCGAAGTCGGTCAAGCGGTGGTGCTCGAAGTGAAAGTTGAAGTGCGCAAGGACATCGAACGGCTGGTACTGGGCTTTATCCTCAAGGATCGTCTGGGCCAGATGATGTACGGCATCAACACCCATCGCCTCGACAAGGCGCTGACCGACCTGCACGCCGGCGAGCGTTTCACCTATCGCTTCGCTTTCGTCATGGGGTTGGGCAAAGGCAATTACTCCGTGTCGTTGAGCCTGTCGCGCCTGGACTCTCACCTCGATCGCAATTTCGAATGGCGCGACTACGGGCTGGTGTTCCACGTCATCAACAATCGACAGGAAGATTTCGTCGGCTGTTCATGGCTGGGTGCCAAGACCACCATCTTGCGCGACACCGAAGTCCGGCCTGTCGAGCGCTTGCCATGACCCGCTTGCTCGTCGAATGCACCCATGTGTTCAAACACCCGACCATCAACTCGGGAATTCAGCGGGTGGTGCGCAACGTCATCAAGCAACTGCCTGCCAGCGCCGCAGGCGTCGAGTGCATGCCGGTGGTGGTGCTGAATAGCGAACTCTATCGCGTGCTGCAACTGGCATCGCTCGATACGCCTTTTTTCAACAGGCTGGAAACCTTCGGTGGACGCCTGGAGCGCCTCGCTCATCGCTTCTGGCAGTGGCATCAGCGTCGTGATGCGCAACTCACCTCGAAACTGGCACGGCGGATTCTGTATGTCGGCTACCGGCTGACGATCTTCGGCGCGTTCGGCCTGCCGATCCGCCTGATCCGACGAATCAATCGCAGGCAATTGCTCAAACGTTGTTCACCGTTACAACACCAGCCGGGCGATCAACTGGTGTTGCTGGATTCATCCTGGCACTCGGATTTTTTCGCCCACGTCGAGCGACTCAAACGCGACGGCGTCGGCATGATCGCGGTGATCTACGACTTGATCCCGCTGACCCATCCGCAGTTTTACGACACGCGTCTGGTCGAGGTTTTCAGCGAGTGGTTCGACTGGATCACTCGCACGGCCGATGGCTACATGGCGATTTCCGCCACGGTACGCGATCAGGTGCGTGAAGAATTGCAGCGCAGAATCGGTGTCGAGCAGACCAGCAAGCGCTGGTTCGATTTCTTTTACCTGGGTTCCGAACTGGATCTGCATACCGACCAGGCAACGGTCGAGCCGCGCCTGAAGCAATTGTTCACGACAACCGAGCCGGTTTACCTGATGGTCAGCACCATCGAGCCACGCAAAAACCATGCGTATCTGCTCGATGCCTTCGAGCGCGCCTGGGCCACTGGCTCAACGGCCCGGCTGTGCATCGCCGGGCGGATCGGCTGGAAATGCGAGGCCCTGCTCGCCCGGGTGCGCAATCATCCCGAGCTGAATCAGCGTCTGTTCATGTTCAACGACCTCAGCGACACCAGTCTTGAACACGCTTACGCTCACGCCAGTGCGCTGGTGTTCCCCTCATTCGTCGAAGGCTTTGGTTTGCCCTTGGTGGAAGCCATGCAGCGTGGCCTGCCGGCGATGGGCAGTGATATCGCGGTGTTCCGTGAAATCGGCGGCGGGTTCATGGCGTACTTTGATCTGCAGGATCCGCAAAGTCTTGCCGACCTGATCAATCAATTCCAGCGCAGCGGCCAGTTCCCCGCTGCACACGATGTCGCGGACTGGCAGTGGATCGGCTGGCGCGAAGCCAGCCTGCAACTGGCCGAACGCAGCGTGCGTAACGTTCTGCAAGCGCCGGCGGCGCCAGCGAGGCTGCATGCGCATTGCCCTTAACGCACGAATTCTCCAGGCGCCGCGTACCGGCATCGGCCACTACGTCGCCGAACTGGTCAACGCCTTGCGCAGCGAGCCTGATATGGATGTGAAGTTGTTCCACGGCTGGGGCTGGAGTTCGGCGCTGCCAGAAGCGGCCATGCCCGGTTACTCGCGTCTGACGCCACTGCTGCGGCAAATCCCCGGTGCCTATCAGGCGCGCCGCTGGCTGGAGCAGAAACGCTTCGATCAGGGGCGCGCGCAAGGTATCGACCTCTATCACGAGCCGAGTCTGTGGCCGCTGGCCTTCGACGGCCCGACCGTAATCACCCTCCACGACCTGACACACCTGCATTTCCCCGAGACCCAGCCCCCGGCGCGGCTCAAGGAAATCGAGCGTCGATTGGCTCAGGGTGTGCAACAGGCGCAGGTGATTCTCACCGACTCGCAAGCCATTGCTGAGGAAGCACAAGCTTATTTCGGCCTGCCTGCCGAGCGTTTTGTGGTGGCGCCACTGGGCGCCGCCGAGCGCTTTCATCCACGCGAGGCGAGCGCCATTGACGCGGTGCTCAAGGCGCACGCGGTCGAGGCGCGGGAATATTTCCTGAGTGTGGGCACGCTGGAGCCGCGCAAGAATCTTGGCCTGGCACTGCGTGCCCATGCCCTGTTGCCGGAGGCTGTGCGCCAGCGCTTTCCGCTGTTGATCGTCGGTATGGCCGGTTGGGAGCGCGAACAGTTCAGCGAACCCTTGCGTCAGGCACTGGCCAGCGGGCACGTGTGCCTGCTCGGTTATCTGCCCGATGAACAGGTAGCGCAGCTGTTGGCCGGTGCCCGGGCGCTGATTTTTCCGTCGCTGTACGAAGGTTTTGGTCTGCCGGTACTGGAGGCCATGGCCAGCGGCACACCGGTGGTGCTCACGCGTTCTTCAGCGATGCCGGAAGTCGCGGGCGCGGCGGGCAACTATATTGAAGATGACGATGCAGAAGGCCTGCGTGACGCGCTGAGCCGACTGATCGACGATCAAGCGCATTGGCAGGCATGCCAAGAAGCCGGGTTGCAGCAGTCGCGGCTTTTTTCCTGGGAGCGTTGTGCACAGGCCACGGCCGGTGCCTACCGCCAGGCCATGGGAGGTTGAATGCGGGTTCTTCATTTTTTCAAGACATACCTGCCTGACTCGGTCGGCGGCATTGAGCAAGTGATCTTCCAACTCTGCGAGAGCGGCGCCCAACACGGCATCGACGGCCAGGTGCTGACGCTTAGCGCCGACCCCAATCCACCTGTGGTGCAACTCGGTCAGCACGAAGTGCACCGCGCCAAACTGGATATTCAATTCGCCTCCACCGGTTTTTCCTGGAGCGTGTTCAAACAGTTTCGCGAAATGGCGGCCGAGGCCGATGTAGTCAACTACCACTTCCCGTGGCCGTTCATGGACCTGGTGCATTTCGCCAGCACGACGAATAAACCGAGCGTGGTGACGTACCACTCGGACATCATTCGCCAAAAGCACCTGCTCAAACTCTATCGCCCGTTGATGAATCGCTTCCTCGCCAGCGCCGACCGCATCGTTGCCGCTTCACCGAACTACCTGCACACCAGCGATGTGCTGCAGCAGTTCCAGGACAAGACCCGGGTGATTCCCTACGGTTTGAACAAGGCCGGTTATCCACAGCCTGATGCCGAACGAATGAATCGCTGGCGCCAGCAGGTTGGGGACAAGTTTTTTCTGTTTGTCGGCGTGATGCGTTACTACAAAGGCCTGCACATCCTGCTTGAGGCCCTGAAAGACGTGGACTATCCCGTGGTCATTGTCGGCGCCGGGCCTCTGGAACTGGAACTGCACGCTCAGGCTCGGGCGCTGGGCCTGCGCAACATTCATTTCCTCGGGCGCCTGGGTGACGAAGACAAAGTCGCACTGCTGCAACTGAGCTACGCCATCGTCTTCCCTTCGCACCTGCGCTCGGAAGCGTTCGGCATTTCTTTGCTGGAAGGCGCGATGTACGGCAAGCCGATGATCTCCAGCGAGATCGGCACTGGCACCAGCTACATCAATATTCACAACGAAACCGGGCTGGTGGTGCCTCCGAGTCATCCACAGGCGTTTCGCGAGGCGATGCGCACACTGTGGGAAGACCCGGTGCGTGCCGCCGCGATGGGGGTGAAAGCCGAAGCGCGTTACCGGCAGTTATTCACAGCCGATGACATGGGCCGCAAGTGGACAGAGCTGTATCAGGAATTGCTGGAAGAGAAATCCCTGTCTTACGCTTAATGCTATTCAACACAGATTCATTGTAGGAGTGAGCCTGCTCGCGATAGCGGTCTGTCAGCAACAATGAGGTACCGCACGACCCACCACGGCAACTGAACTCCGGGCGTAGTCCGCGACTTTCTGCCAGTTCCAGCAAACTGCCGCCATCGGGTTGCCAACGTGCCTCTTTCGCCGAGCGCTCAAACACCACCGGCACCGAAGTGGTCGCTGCGGGCGGTTGCTCGATCACGATCGCATCCGGATCGGCCTGACGTTTCAGGGTCGACGGGCCAAAGGTTTCCGCGTGAATCTGCGTGTCGCGCACATCCAGTTCGCGCAGGGTGTCGTACAACCCTTGGGTAAAACCACCGGGGCCGCAGAGCACAAAGTCGAGCTGGTCGAAATCCTCGGCCTCCAGCAGGTTCCTCAGCACCGCGCCGTCGATGCGCCCATGCACATCGAAATCCTCGCCCTCTTGCAGATCGGCTTCCGGCTGGCTGAGCAGACGCAGCACTCGTACAGAATCGCCTGCGGTTTCGAGCAGACGATCCAGCTCCCTGCGAAACGGCTGATCGGCGAGGCTGCGCGAACTCTGCAGCAACAATGTCGGACGAATCCCTCGAGTGCGTAAGCCTTGGTAAACCACCTCACGCAACATCGACAGCAACGGCGTGATGCCTACTCCGGCCGCCAACAGCACCAACGGTCGGTGCTCCAGTGGCGCGACAGTGAAATGCCCTTGCGGTGCCCGCGCCTCCAGTACATCACCAACGCGAATCTGCTCATGCAGGTGCGAGGAGATCAGCCCTTCGCGCTTCACGCTGATCCGGTAGAAACCATCCGATGGCGCACTCGAAAGACTGTAGGTGCGGATATGCACCTCACCGTCGAGGGTAAAACGCAGCGGCAGATGCTGGCCGGCGAGAAACACCGGCAAACCGGCGCCGTCGGTCGGCTCCAGATAGATCGAGCGGATGTGGCGGCTCTCCGCTTCGATCTTCGCCACGCGCAGCGGCCGCCATTGATTACCCAGTGCCTGCGCCTGCAAACGGGCGTCGGCTTCGGCCCAATTACCGGTCAGCAGGCTGGTCGGCGACATGCCTTCGAAGCGCCAGCGCAACGCCAGAGCTGCCGGACGCCGCACCAGTTTTTCCACCTCAAATGTCCACAGCCGTTCCGCACCTTGAAAGGCCTCGATCTGCGGGTCATCGAGAAGGATCTCGGTACGCCCGCTGAGTTGCAGCAGATCACCTGTGGAAAAGTCGATGAACAGCAAGCCGGCCTTGGGATTGAGCAGCAGATTGCCGAGGGTGTTGAAATGCAGGTTGCCGGCAAAGTCAGGGATGGTCAGACGATTGCCTTCCACCCGTACGAAACCGGCCTGGCCACCCCGGTGAGAAACATCCACCGCACGCTGGCCGTCGACATCGACATAACTGGCGACAAAAAACGTATCAGCGCCAGCGATCAGCGCTATGGCTGCATCATCGAGGCCGCTCAGATGCTCAGCCGGGCGTGTCTGCGGATCTGTCAGCGGCACCCGCTGAAACTGCCGCAGTTGAATGTACTGCGGGCAGTTGCCGAAGGCCTGATCCACGCTGACGTCAAAACCATCAGCGCTTAGATTGCCGACATGGCCGTTGAGCCGATTGCGCCGGCGGGTGTGCAATTCGATGCCGAGCAAACCGATCGGCTCGCCATTGCGCAGTTGCGCCGGGTCATCGGCAGCAGGCTGGCTGGCGAAATGCAAATGCTCGGGATCCGGCGACCGGGCAAACCCCGGCGCACCTTCGAGCACACTGGCCCACGGCATCCCCTGCGCATCGACTGCGCCGTACAGCATGAAGGGCAGTTGCTGATAGAACTCACGGTGCTGATCCGGCATCCAGGTGCGAATCACCTTACGCCCGAATGCTTCCATACGATCGGCAACGCCGACATGGGCCTGCAATTGCTGTTCGCCAGCGTGCCACGGTGAACGTTCCATCACGACCTCTCCCCTGCACCGTCGGCGCAGTGTCGATTGCGAAAATCAGGCAGTGGTTTGCAGACCGGCAACCGTACGCGGCATGCCGACGAAACCAGGCAAGGCTTCAACCCGCGCCAGCCAGGCGCGGACGTTGCCGTAGTCGTCCAGCGACACGTTGCCTTCCGGTGCGTGGGCGATGTAACTGTAGGCAGAAACGTCGGCAATGGTCGGTTCGTCGCCGGCCAGGTACGCGGTTTTGCCCAACTCGATGTCCATCACCTTGAGCAGGTTATGCGCCCGGGTGATTGCCTCGTCCGCATTCAGTTGTGCGCCAAACACCGTGACCAGTCGCGCTGCAGCGGGCCCGAAAGCGATAGGTCCGGCTGCGGCCGACAACCAGCGCTGCACACGTGCGGCGCCGACAGGATCCGTTGGCAACCAACGGCCGTTGCCGTATTTCTGCGCCAGGTACACCAGAATCGCGTTGGAGTCGGCCAGCACCACGCCGCCGTCATCAATCGCCGGTACTTGGCCAAAACTGTTGATCGCCAGATACGCCGGCTGCTTGTGCTCACCCTTGGCCAGATCGACGAAAACCAGCTCGGTCGGCAGTTGCAGCAGGGACAACATCAGCTCGACACGGTGGGCGTGGCCGGAACGTGGAAAGTTGTAGAGTTTGATCGCTTGCATGGTCGACTCCGCTGAACAGGGGCGCCACTGCGGGAATGAGAGCGCCGATGGAGGCCATCTTGCGCTGATCGCAAAAACAACAGAATAACCAGTAACTGCAATCGATTATTTCATTGGGTGCAATAACGCAGCGCCTTTCAAAGCAGGATGTTCGCGCAAAGCGTTGGCGGTGAAATCGACAAAACTGCGGATCCGCGCCGGCGCCTTGCGCCCGCCCTGATACACCACATGGATCGGCAATGTCGGCAGTTCAAATTCAGCGAGGACGATTTCCAGCTCACCGGTCGCGATTTTGCTGGCAACTTGATAAGACAGCACCCGAGTCAAGCCCAGCCCCATGCAGGCTGCGGTAATCGCTGCCTGATTGGCGGTCACGATCAGACGCGGCTCAGGACGCACGCTAAGCGGTTCACCCGCGTCGAGAAACGGCCAACTGCGTTGCTGGCCAATCGCTGAAGTCGCCACCACTGGCGCGCCCGCCAACGCGTGGGGATGAGCCGGTCGGCCATATTTGGCAAAGTAGTCCGGCGAGCCGCAAATGACCCTACGCACCTCACCCACGCGAACAGCATGCTGACTGCTGTCCGGCAGATCACCGATACGCACCGCCACATCGATGCCCTCCTCGACCATGTTGACGATCCGATCGACCAGTACCGCATTGATCGTGACATCCGGATACTGCGCCAGATAACGCGCCATCAGCGGCGTCACAAACAAATCACCGAACAACACCGGCGCTGTGACCGTCAGTTGCCCACGCGGCTCGGCATGACTGCCCGCTGCCGAATCCTCGGCTTCCTGCACCTCAGCGAGAATCCTCCGACAATCCTCCAGATAACGCTGCCCGGCTTCGCTCAAATGCACACTGCGCGTAGTACGAATCAGCAACTGCGTGCCGATGCGCAACTCCAGCGCCGCCACCGCACGCGTGACGCTGGCCGCTGACAAACCCAGACGCCGCGCGGCAGAGGAAAAGCCTTGCTCTTGGGCGACGGTGGTGAAGATGTGCATTTCCTGGAAGCGATCCATGGTGCCTCTCGAGTCAGATACAAAAATCGCAGCCGAAGCTGCGATTTTTGCGCGTAGGTCAGCTGTGGATAACTTATTCCACCGTCACCGACTTCGCCAGGTTACGCGGCTGATCGACGTCCGTGCCCTTGAGCACCGCCACGTAGTACGACAGCAACTGCAGCGGAACCGTGTAAAGGATCGGTGAGAGGATGTCGTGGATGTGCGGCATCTGCACCACGTGAGTGCCTTCGCCGTTGGTCATCCCGGATTTTTCGTCGGCGAACACGATCAGTTCACCGCCACGGGCGCGGACTTCCTGCAGGTTGGATTTGAGCTTTTCCAGCAGTTCGTTGTTCGGCGCGACGGTAACCACCGGCATGTCGTTATCCACAAGCGCCAGCGGGCCGTGTTTCAGTTCGCCGGCCGGATAGGCTTCGGCGTGGATGTAGGAGATTTCCTTGAGTTTCAGGGCGCCTTCCATTGCTACCGGGAATTGCGCACCACGACCGAGAAATAGCGTGTGGTTCTTCTCGGCGAACAACTCGGCGATTTTTTCCACCGTGCTGTCCATGGCCAGTGCTTCGCCGAGACGGGTTGGCAGGCGACGCAGTTCTTCGACCAGACGCGCTTCAACGCCGTCGGCCAGTGTGCCGCGCACTTGGCCCAGCGACAGGGTCAGCAGCAACAGGCCGACCAACTGCGTGGTGAAGGCTTTGGTCGAGGCGACGCCGATTTCGCGGCCGGCCTGGGTCAGCAGGGTCAGGTCGGATTCGCGCACCAGTGAGCTGATGCCAACGTTGCAGATGGCCAGGCTGGCGAGGAAGCCCAGTTCCTTGGCATTGCGCAGCGCCGCCAGGGTGTCGGCGGTTTCGCCGGACTGCGAGATGGTCACGAACAAGGTGTCCGGCTGCACCACCACTTTGCGGTAGCGGAATTCGCTGGCGACTTCGACCTGGCACGGGATACCGGCCAGTTCTTCGAGCCAGTAACGCGCGACCATGCCGGCGTGATAGCTGGTGCCACAGGCGACGATCTGCACGTTGCGCACTTTGGCGAACAGCTCGGCCGCTTGTGGGCCGAATGCTTGCACCAGCACCTGATCATTGCTCAGGCGACCTTCGAGGGTGCGTTGTACAACGGCCGGTTGCTCGTGGATTTCCTTGAGCATGTAGTGGCGATATTCGCCCTTGTCGGCGGCTTCGGCACCGTCGCTGTACTGCACGGTCTGGCGCTCGACGGCATTGCCGTTGACGTCCCAGATCTGCACGTTATCGCGGCGAATTTCGGCGATATCGCCTTCTTCCAGGTACATGAAGCGGTCGGTGACCTGGCGCAGCGCCAACTGGTCAGACGCGAGGAAGTTCTCGCCCAGACCCAGACCGATCACCAACGGGCTGCCACTGCGCGCGGCGACCAGACGATCCGGCTGTTTGGCATTGATCACGGCCAGACCGTAAGCACCGTGCAGTTCCTTGACCGTCGCTTTAAGCGCAACGCTCAGGTCTGGCTGGTCCTTGAGCTTGTGGTTGAGCAGGTGGGCAATGACTTCGGTGTCGGTGTCCGAAGTAAACACGTAACCCAGCGCTTTCAGTTGTTCACGCAGGGCTTCGTGGTTTTCGATGATGCCGTTGTGCACCACCGCGATGTCGCCGGAGAAATGCGGGTGCGCGTTACGCTCGCAAGGAGCGCCGTGGGTGGCCCAACGGGTGTGAGCAATGCCGAGACGGCCCACCAGTGGGTGTTCGGCCAGCGCCGCTTCGAGTTCACTGACCTTGCCCGGGCGACGCATGCGCTCGAGGGTTTCGTCGTTGGTGAAGACCGCGACACCGGCGCTGTCATAGCCACGGTATTCAAGGCGCTTGAGGCCTTCGAGCAGGATGGCGGTGATATTACGTTCAGCAACTGCGCCGACAATTCCACACATGCTTATTTCTCCTGACTGACAGCCGCGCAAATCACGGTGATACCGCGGGCCTGTATCTGATCGCGCGCTTCGATAGGCAGGCGATCATCGGTAATGAGGGTATGGACGCTGCTCCACGGCAGTTCCAGATTGGGGATCTTGCGACCGATCTTGTCGGCCTCGACCATGACGATGACTTCTCGCGCCACCTCGGCCATGACCCGGCTCAGTCCCAGCAATTCATTGAAAGTCGTCGTGCCGCGCACCAGATCGATACCGTCGGCGCCAATGAACAACTGGTCGAAGTCGTAAGAGCGTAGTACCTGCTCGGCGACCTGGCCCTGAAAGGATTCCGAATGCGGATCCCAGGTGCCGCCGGTCATCAACAGCACCGGTTCGTGCTCAAGTTCACTCAGGGCGTTGGCGACGTGCAGGGAATTGGTCATCACCACCAAACCCGGCTGCTGGCCAAGTTCGGGGATCATCGCGGCGGTGGTGCTGCCGCTGTCGATGATGATCCGCGCGTGTTCGCGGATGCGTTTCACCGCCGCGCGGGCGATGGCCTGTTTGTACTTGGAAACGCTCTGCGCGGTTTCCGCGACGAGTTCCTGCGGCATGGTGATCGCCCCGCCGTAGCGGCGCAGCAACAGACCGTGGCTTTCCAGGGCGGCGAGATCCTTGCGGATCGTAACTTCCGAGGTTTCGAAGCGCTTGGCCAGTTCATCCACACTGACTTCGCCCTGCTCGTTGAGCAAGGCGAGGATGTTGTGACGGCGTTGCGGCGTGTTGCGTTTCGACATGGCGACTTAAGTTTCGTTTCGAAAGATAACGGAAGCAATCAAAACCTATCGGCTCTAAATCGTCAAGCGGCAGCAAGGCTTTTTTGAAAACGACACAAACAAAAATGTGGGAGCGAGCTTGCTCGCGAAGGCATCGTGTCAGTCCAGCTCTTCTTGATCTTCTCCGGCCGCTTCCAGCCGTCGATATTTCTCTGCCGCGCTCGGCCCACGGCCAACTGCGCGTTATCCACATTCTGCGTAATCGTCGAGCCGGCCGCCGTGGTTGCACCGTCGGAGATATCCACAGGCGCGACCAGCGAATTATTGGAACCGATGAACACATCTGCACCCAGCACGGTTCTCCACTTGTTGGCGCCATCGTAGTTGCAAGTGATGGTGCCGGCGCCGATGTTGGTACGCGCACCGATCTCGGCATCGCCTAGATAAGTCAGGTGTCCCGCCTTGGCGCCTTCGCCCATGCGGGCATTTTTCAGCTCAACGAAGTTACCCACATGCGCGCGTGCTTCAAGCACGGTGCCTGGACGCAGACGCGCGAACGGGCCGGCGTCACTGCCCTCGCCCAGTACGGCACCTTCGATATGACTGTTGGCTTTGATGACCACGCCTTTGCGCAGGGTGCTGTCCTTGATCACGCAGTTCGGGCCGATCACCACGTCATCTTCGATGACCACATTGCCTTCGAGGATCACGTTGATGTCGATCAGCACATCGCGACCGACGGTCACTTCACCACGCACGTCAAAGCGCGCCGGATCACGCAAAGTGACGCCTTGCGCCATCAACCGACGACCAGCGCGCAACTGGTAATGACGCTCGAGCTCAGACAGCTGCTTGCGGTCATTGGCGCCCTGCACTTCCATCGGGTCGTGTGGTTGCTCGGTGGCGACCACCAGACCATCATTGACCGCCATCTCGATCACGTCGGTCAGGTAGTACTCGCCTTGAGCGTTGTTGTTCGACAGACGGCTCATCCAGTCAGCCAGACGATTGGCCGGGACAGCAAGAATGCCGGTGTTGCCTTCAGTAATTGCGCGTTGCGCTTCGCTGGCATCTTTGTGCTCAACGATCGCGGCCACCTTACCGTCGGCATCGCGCACGATGCGGCCGTAACCGGTCGGGTCATCCAGCTCGACGGTGAGCAAGCCCATCTGTCCAGGCACGACATGCTTGAGCAGACGCTGCAGGGTTTCGACTTCGATCAGCGGCACGTCCCCGTAGAGGATCAGCACGGTGTCGGCAGTAATGAACGGCACCGCTTGAGCGGTGGCGTGGCCGGTGCCGAGTTGCTTGTCCTGCAGGACGAAATTCAGATCGTCGGCAGCCAGTCGCTCGCGCACCACGTCGGCACCATGACCAATCACCACATGAATGCGTTGTGGATCGAGTTGCCGAGCGCTGTGGATAACATGACCCAGCATGGAGTTGCCGGCAATCGGGTGCAGCACCTTCGGCAGGGCCGAGCGCATACGGGTGCCTTGACCGGCCGCGAGGATAACGATTTCAAGAGACATGACTGGCTACCAATCCTGGGTGGTCAGCAACTGCGACCGGGTTGTAAAAATCGGAAAAGAAAAAAGGGTAGCCGAGGCTACCCTTTTTTATCAATCGCACAACAAGCGGCTGACGGATTAACCGCCAAACTTCTTGCGGATCTGCTGGACGGTGCGCAGCTGAGCTGCAGCCTCGGCCAGCCGCGCGGACGCAGCTCCGTAGTCGAACTCGGCGCCACGTTCATGCAATGCCTTCTCGGCAGCCTGAACGGCTTGCTGAGCGGAGGCTTCATCCAGGTCGGCAGCACGTTGCACGGTATCGGCAAGTACCTTGACCATGTTCGGCTGAACCTCGAGGAAACCACCGGAGATGTAGAACACCTCGGCTTCCCCGCCTTGCTTGATCAGGCGGATCGGACCTGGCTTCAGATTAGTGATCAGCGGCGCGTGACCCAGAGCGATACCAAGATCACCCAGTGCACCGTGCGCAATCACCATCTCGACCAGGCCGGAAAAGATTTCCCCTTCCGCGCTGACGATATCGCAATGGACTGTCATAGCCATCTGATTGCCTCAACCTAAATTAGCGCCCGTTGCCGGGCGCCGGGATTACAGTTTCTTGGCTTTCTCGATCGCTTCTTCGATGCCGCCAACCATGTAGAACGCTTGTTCTGGCAGGTGGTCGTAGTCACCGTTGAGGATGCCTTTGAAGCCAGCAATGGTGTCTTTCAGGGAAACGTATTTACCCGAAGCACCGGTGAAGACTTCAGCCACGAAGAACGGCTGCGACAAGAAGCGCTGGATCTTACGAGCACGGTTTACCAACTGCTTGTCGGCTTCCGACAGCTCGTCCATACCCAGGATCGCGATGATGTCCTTCAGCTCCTTGTAACGTTGCAGAACGTACTGAACGCCGCGAGCGGTGTCGTAGTGGTCCTGGCCGATTACGTTCGGGTCCAGCTGGCGCGAAGTCGAATCCAGTGGATCTACCGCTGGGTAGATACCCAGGGAAGCGATGTCACGGGACAGAACGACGGTGGCGTCCAAGTGGGCGAAGGTGGTCGCTGGCGACGGGTCGGTCAAGTCATCCGCAGGTACGTATACCGCTTGGATCGAAGTGATCGAACCTTCCTTGGTCGAAGTGATACGTTCTTGCAGAACGCCCATCTCTTCAGCCAGGGTCGGCTGGTAACCTACTGCCGAAGGCATACGGCCCAGCAGTGCGGATACTTCAGTACCGGCCAGGGTGTAACGATAGATGTTGTCGACGAACAGCAGAACGTCGTTACCTTCGTCACGGAACTTCTCGGCCATGGTCAGGCCGGTCAGTGCTACGCGCAGACGGTTACCCGGCGGCTCGTTCATCTGACCGTAAACCAGGGCCACTTTGTCCAGAACGTTGGAGTCCTTCATCTCGTGGTAGAAGTCGTTACCCTCACGAGTACGCTCACCCACACCGGCGAACACGGAATAACCGCTGTGCTCGATGGCGATGTTACGGATCAGTTCCATCATGTTTACGGTTTTGCCTACACCGGCACCACCGAACAGACCGACTTTACCGCCTTTGGCAAACGGGCAAACCAGGTCGATAACCTTGATGCCGGTTTCCAGCAGGTCGTTGCCGCCTGCCTGTTCAGCGAACGAAGGCGCTGGACGGTGAATGCCCCAACGCTCTTCGGTGTCGATCGGGCCAGCTTCGTCGATCGGGTTACCGAGGACGTCCATGATCCGGCCCAGGGTCGCTTTACCGACCGGTACGGAGATGGCTGCGCCAGAGTCGGTAACTTCCAGACCGCGCTTCAAGCCCTCGGTGGAACCCATCGCAATGGTGCGAACCACGCCGTCGCCCAGCTGTTGCTGAACTTCCAGAGTGGTTTCAGCCGCGCTCACTACTTTCAGCGCGTTGTAGATGCTCGGTACGCTGTCGCGTGGAAATTCCACGTCGATAACGGCGCCGATGATTTGAACGATACGTCCGCTACTCATAGCTGGATCCTCTGAATATTTGAACCGTTAAACCGCGGCAGCGCCGCCGACGATTTCCGAGATCTCTTGGGTGATCGCAGCCTGACGCGCCTTGTTGTAGATCAGCTGCAAATCGCTGATCAAATCACCGGCGTTGTCGGTAGCGTTCTTCATCGCGATCATCCGCGCAGCTTGTTCAGCCGCGTTGTTCTCGACCACCGCCTGGTAGACCTGCGACTCAACGTAGCGGACCATCAAGCCGTCAAGCAGCTCTTTGGCATCCGGTTCGTAGAGATAGTCCCAGTGGTGCTTGAGATCCTGATCCGGGGTGGCCACCAGTGGAATCAACTGCTCCACGGTAGGCTGTTGCGTCATGGTGTTGATGAACTTGTTGGACACCACGGACAGGCGGTCAATACGGCCGTCCAGGTAGGCATCCAGCATCACCTTGACGCTGCCGATCAGATCATTGATCGACGGCTCTTCACCCAAGTGGCTGATAGCTGCAACGACGTTACCGCCGAAGTTGCGGAAAAAGGCCGCACCCTTGCTACCAACAACACACAGATCAATCTCGACGCCGTTTTCGCGGTTTACCGCCATGTCCTTGACCAGGGCCTTGAACAGGTTGGTATTCAAGCCGCCGCACAGACCACGGTCACTGCTCACCACGACATAACCGACGCGCTTGATAGCGCGGTCGATCATGAACGGGTGGCGGTATTCCGGGTTGGCGTTGGCCAGATGCCCAATAACCTGGCGGATACGCTCCGCATAAGGACGGCTAGCAGCCATGCGCATTTGTGCCTTGCGCATTTTGCTGACCGCCACTTTTTCCATGGCGCTGGTAATCTTTTGCGTGCTTTTGATGCTCGCAATCTTACTGCGAATCTCTTTTGCGCCTGCCATGTAACACCTATCAGGTTAGCAAGCGGGAGCCTCGCGGCTCCCGCTGCGGCTTACCAGGTTTGGGTGGCCTTGAACTTCTCGATACCGGCTTTCATGCCAGCGTCGATTTCGTCATTGAAGTCACCTTTAACGTTGATCTTGGCCATCAAATCGGCGTGATCGCGGTTGAAGAAAGCAATCAGCGCTTGTTCGAAGCTGCCGATCTTGGCGATTTCAATGTCAGTCAGGAACCCACGCTCAGCGGCATACAGCGACAGCGCCATGTCAGCGATCGACATTGGTGCGTATTGCTTCTGCTTCATCAGCTCGGTAACGCGCTGACCATGCTCAAGTTGCTTACGGGTCGCTTCGTCCAGGTCAGAAGCGAACTGGGCGAATGCCGCCAGTTCACGGTACTGAGCCAGAGCGGTACGGATACCACCGGAGAGCTTCTTGATGATCTTGGTCTGAGCGGCACCACCCACACGGGATACCGAAACACCGGCGTTCACTGCAGGGCGGATGCCCGAGTTGAACATGGCCGATTCCAGGAAGATCTGACCGTCGGTGATGGAAATCACGTTGGTCGGAACGAACGCGGAAACGTCGCCAGCCTGGGTTTCGATGATCGGCAGTGCGGTCAGGGAACCGGTTTTGCCGGTCACTGCGCCGTTGGTGAACTTCTCTACGTATTCTTCCGAAACGCGGGATGCGCGCTCCAGCAGACGGGAGTGGAGATAGAACACGTCGCCTGGGTATGCTTCACGGCCTGGTGGACGGCGCAGCAGCAGGGAAATCTGGCGGTAAGCCACTGCTTGCTTGGACAGATCGTCATAAACGATCAGCGCGTCTTCACCGCGGTCGCGGAAGAATTCACCCATGGTGCAACCGGAGTACGGTGCCAGGAATTGCAGCGCAGGAGATTCCGAAGCACTGGCAGCCACGATGATCGTGTTGGCCAGGGCGCCGTTTTCTTCCAGCTTGCGAACCACGTTGGCGATGGTCGATTGCTTCTGACCGATGGCTACGTAGACGCAGAAAATGCCGCTGTCTTTCTGGTTGATGATCGCGTCGATCGCCAGAGCGGTTTTACCGATCTGACGGTCACCGATGATCAGCTCACGCTGGCCACGGCCGACAGGGATCATGGCATCGACAGCCTTGTAGCCAGTCTGTACAGGCTGGTCTACCGACTTACGCCAGATCACGCCCGGTGCAACTTTCTCGACCGCGTCGGTCTCGGTGTTGCCCAGTGGACCTTTGCCGTCAACAGGGTTACCCAGTGCGTCGACTACGCGACCCAGCAGTTCCTTACCAACCGGAACTTCGAGGATGCGGCCAGTGCACTTGGCGCTCATGCCTTCAGCCAGAGACTGGTAAGCGCCCAGTACAACGGCACCTACGGAGTCTTGCTCCAGGTTGAGGGCCATACCGTAGACGCCGCCCGGAAACTCGATCATCTCGCCGTACATAACGTCGGCCAGACCGTGAATCCGCACGATGCCGTCAGATACGCTGACGACAGTGCCTTCGTTACGGGCTTGGGAGGTCACATCGAGCTTGTCGATGCGGCCCTTGATAATTTCACTTATTTCGGAAGGATTGAGTTGCTGCATTGCTCTGCTGCCCCTTCAAACTCAAGATTTCAATGCTTCGGCAAGTTTCGCGATTTTGCCGCGAATCGAGCCATCGATAACCAGGTCGCCGGCGCGGATAACGACACCACCTATTAGGGCAGCATCCTCCGCAACTTGCAGGCGCACTTCCCGGTTGAGTCGTGCACTGAGAACCTTGGCGAGTTTGTCTTGCTGTTCTTGGTTCAATGCAAAAGCACTGGTCACTTCAACGTCTACCGACTTCTCTTGTTCGGCCTTGTACAGGTCGAAAAGAGCGGCTATCTCCGGCAGAAGCGGGAGACGGTCGTTTTCGGCAACGACATTGATGAAGTTCTGTGCCTTGGCATCAAACTTGTCGCCGCACACGTCAATAAACGTGGCGGCCTTTTCTGCGCTCGTCAGTCGCGGGGCCTTGAGCACGCGCTGCATGGTGTCGTCTTGCGACACCGCTGCAGCCAGGCCGAGCATGGCTGACCAATTGGCCAGTTGCTGGTGGGCCTGAGCGTGCTCGAAGGCCGCCTTAGCGTAAGGTCGGGCCAACGTGGTCAGTTCTGCCATGATCGCCCTCGCTTAGATTTCAGCAGCCAGTTGGTTAACCAGCTCTGCGTGCGCGTTTTGATCGATTGTGGCACCCAGGATCTTCTCGGCGCCGCCGACAGCCAGCAAACCCACTTGGGCGCGCAGCTTGTCTTTGACACTGTTCAGTTCCTGTTCGATCTCGGCTTGAGCCTGAACCTTCACACGGTCAGCGTCGACACGGGCCTTTTCAACGGCCTCTTCGACAATCTGGTTACCGCGTTTCTTGGCTTGCTCGATGATTTCAGCTGCCTGAGCTTTCGCTTCGCGCAGTTGCTGACCCGCTTTTTCTTGGGCCAACTCCAGGTCGCGAGCTGCACGGCTGGCAGCGTCCAGACCATCAGCGATCTTCTTTTGACGTTCGTGCAGAGCAGCGATGACCGGAGGCCATACATACTTCATGCAGAACAGTACAAAAATCAGGAACGCAACGGACTGGCCAATCAGGGTCGCATTAATGTTCACGCCAACACCTCGCAGTTACGTTGTCCATCACATCAAATTACTCGGAAGAATCCGGGTAATTAGCCAGCGATCTGACCAACGAACGGGTTCGCAAAGGTGAAGAACAGAGCGATACCAACACCGATCATGGTTACGGCGTCGAGCAGACCGGCAACGATGAACATTTTAACTTGCAGCATTGGAACCATTTCTGGCTGACGCGCTGCGCCTTCCAGGAACTTGCCGCCCAGCAGGCCGAAACCAATTGCGGTACCCAGTGCGCCCAGGCCGATCAACAGTGCAACAGCGATAGCGGTTAGACCAACTACAGTTTCCATCTTTCCTCCCGACTTTTACGTCGTATGGTTTAGGTTTTTTAGATTAAAGCGGTAAAACAAATCGTTTCAGGTGCCCTGTGAAGAGCCCCTTCCCGTTTGACCGGGAAGGACATCAGACTAGTCGAGACTGGCCTTAATGGTTTTCTTCGTGCGCCATCGACAGGTAGACGATGGTCAGCATCATGAAGATGAACGCCTGCAGCGTGATGATCAGGATGTGGAACACAGCCCACGCCCACTGCAGAACAACGCCCAGGCCGCTCAGCCAGAGCAGGCCGCTGCCGAACATCACAGCGATCAGAATGAACACCAGCTCGCCGGCATACATGTTGCCGAACAGACGCAGAGCCAGAGAGATCGGCTTGGCGATCAGGGTCACGAATTCCAGCAGGAAGTTCACCGGGATCAGCAGGGCTTGAACGAAGATGTTCTTGCTGCCGAACGGGTGCAGGGTCAGTTCGCCGATGAAGCCGCCGAAGCCCTTGACCTTGATGCTATAGAAAATGATCAGTGCGAAAACCGAGAACGCCATGCCCAGAGTCGCGTTCGGGTCGGTAGTCGACACGGCGCGGAACGGGATGTGGTGGTCGCCGGTGATCAGGATGGCCAACTGAGGAATCCAGTCGACCGGTACCAGGTCGACGGCGTTCATCAGGAACACCCAGACGAAGATGGTCAGTGCCAGCGGTGCAATCACCGGGCTACGGCCATGGAAGCTGTCTTTCACGCTGCCATCGACGAATTCGACCAATACTTCAACGAAGTTCTGCAAAGCACCCGGCTGACCCGAAGTCGCTTTCTTTGCCGCCATGCGGAAAAGAAGTACGAAGATCAGACCCAACGCGACCGACCAGCCGAGGGTATCGACGTGGAAAGCCCAGAAGCCCATTTCTTTGGCTTCTGCTGCGGTATGGGCAAAGCCCCAGCCGCCGTTAGGTAGCTGACCGAAGGTCAGGTTCTGCAAGTGGTGCTGGATATAGCCCGAAGCGGTTGTTTCTGCCATGGTTGCCTCAAACGCCCTAAGGTCTCGAAAGTCTTGTTCTCATCAGCAGGGGAGCGAACCAGCTGACCGACTGAGTCAGCACGAACGCGCCGAATACAGCTATCGGCGCCAGTGGCTTCACACCTGCAAACACCAGTGCAAAGAGCACTGCCGTCAAAATCAGTTTGCCTGCCTCGCCGGCATAAAAAGACCGGACGATGGACTGGGCTGCTCGGGCGCCGGAAAACCGAAATGCCTTGTGAGCGAAATAAACATTGGGCAGCAAGGCTATCAGGCCTCCGCAAAGTCCCGAGTATCCGGCAACGACTCCGTGCCATTGCCAGAGCGCCAAAGCGGCAATGAGCAAAATGACAAATTGAGCCATTAACACCGGAAAAACCGCCAGGCGATGGAACGGCAGGCGGTTTGGCTTGCGGGTTTCCATCACGTTTGCTCTCCAATGGTCGGCTGCCAGAATTCAATAACTTGGCATAATTTGTGCCGACAAAATGCGCGCAGAGTATAGGGGCGGTTCTGCCCCTATTCAACTGTCAGGTAGTGATTTCCGACTGCGCGCTACATGAGGAAATGTTTCAGCGGATGTGTGCGAGCACACCTTGAAGCTCATCGAGAGAGTTGTAACCGATCACCAACTGGCCCTTTCCCTTCTTCCCATGGCGAATCTGCACCGCAGAGCCTAGGCGCTCGGCCAGACGCTGTTCGAGGCGGGCGATATCCGGGTCGGGTTTGGTTGCTTCCACAGGCTCCGGTTTGCCACTCAACCACTGGCGAACCAGTGCCTCAGTTTGGCGCACGGTGAGACCGCGTGCGACAACATGTCGCGCCCCTTCCACCTGCTGATTGTCCGGCAGACCGAGCAAAGCACGGGCATGCCCCATTTCCAGGTCGCCATGGGACAGCATGGTCTTGATGACTTCCGGTAGTGCAATAAGCCGCAACAGGTTAGCCACAGTGACGCGGGACTTACCCACAGCCTCGGCGACCTGCTGCTGCGTCAGCTGGAATTCCTGCTGCAAACGCTGCAGGGCCACCGCTTCTTCGATCGGGTTGAGGTCTTCGCGCTGGATGTTCTCGATCAGCGCAATGGCGATTGCGGTTTCATCCGGCACATCGCGGACCATCGCCGGGATGGTTTCCTGCCCGGCTTGCTGACTCGCGCGCCAGCGACGTTCACCAGCGATGATCTCAAAGCGGCCACCGCCAATCGGGCGCACCACGATCGGCTGCATGACGCCTTGCGCCTTGATCGACGCTGCCAGTTCTTCCAGCGCCTGCGGATCCATGTCGCGGCGCGGCTGGTATTTGCCGCGCTGCAGCAGATCCAACGGCAAGTGCTGCAGTTCGCGGGTGTCAGCTTGCGCCGCTTGTTCTTCCAGCGCGCTGACGGTCGGACCACTCAGCAGTGCATCCAGTCCACGTCCGAGACCTCGTTTCTTGACGGCCATGGGGATTCCTTAAGTTGCCTGAGCGGCGGCGATGCGTGAGTTTTTGCGCTGACGGCGAACCATCTCGCCGGCCAGGGCCAGATAAGCCAGGGCGCCGCGCGATTGCTTGTCGTAGGCCAGCGCCGGCATGCCGTAGCTCGGCGCTTCGGCCAGGCGGATGTTGCGCGGGATCACCGTGTCGTACAGCTGATCGCCGAAGTGCTCCTTGAGCTGCGCCGAAACGTCGTTCATCAGGCTCAGGCGCGGGTCATACATGGTCCGCAGCAACCCTTCGACTTTCAGGTTCGGATTCAGCAGTTCAGCGATGCGCTTGATGTTATCCACAAGGTCGCTGAGACCTTCGAGCGCAAAGTACTCGCACTGCATGGGGATAATGACCCCGTCAGCAGCAACCAAGGCGTTCAGCGTAAGCATCGACAGCGACGGCGGGCAGTCGATCAGAATGTAATCGTAGTTTTCGCGGATTGGCGCCAGCGCGCTGCGCAGACGGCTTTCCTTCATCTGCATTTCCAGCAGCACGACTTCGGCCGCCGTCAGATCGCGGTTGGCCGGCAGCAGTTGGTAACCGCCATGTTCGGAATAGTGCATGGCCTGAGCCAGATCACATTCGCCGATCAGCAGGTCGTAGACCGAGTTTTCCAGGCCGTGTTTATCCACACCGCTACCCATGGTGGCGTTGCCCTGTGGATCGAGATCGATCAACAGCACCCGGCGCTTGGTCGCGACCAGGGATGCTGCGAGGTTGATGCAGGTGGTGGTCTTGCCCACACCACCCTTTTGGTTCGCTATCGCGAATACCTTAGCCATTCTTGCTTGTGTTCCCAATCATGCCGTGCGGCGCAGTATCAGCAGATGGCGTTGGCCTTGGCAACCGGGTACGGCCAGGGCGTGTTCGCTATCGAGTTTGAAGTCTGCCGGCAATGCTACCAGCTCATCGGCCGGATGAACGCCCTTCATTGCCAGCCAGCGTGTATCGGCGTCGCCTAAGTGGCGAGTCCAGTTGGTGAAGTTTTCCATGCTGCTGAACGCCCGGGAAATGATCCCGTTGAACGGCTGCGCAGGCTGGAACGCTTCGACACGACTGTGGATAACTTGCAGGTTATCCAGTTTGAGTTCGAGTTTGACCTGGGTCAGAAAGCGGGTTTTCTTGCCGTTGCTGTCCAGACAAGTCACTTGCGAGTCCGGATACAGGATCGCCAACGGGATTCCCGGCATGCCGCCGCCGCTACCGACGTCGAGCCAACGGCCGTTTTCGATGAACGACATCACGCTCAGGCTATCGAGCAGGTGACGCGAAACCATTTCGTCCGGATCACGCACCGCAGTCAGGTTGTAGGCCTGGTTCCATTTGATCAACAGGGCCAGATAACCCAGCAGCAATTCATGCTGGGCTTCAGTGAGGTTGACACCGAGCTCGCGGGCTCCTGTGGATAACTCTTCGGCGTGTTGCGAAGTGACCTTAGAACTCAAGCGCTTTGCTCCAACTGACGGCCCGCGCCGCGTTTTTTCAAATGAATCATCAACAGCGAAATCGCTGCCGGGGTCACACCCGGGATCCGCGAAGCCTGGCCCAGCGTCTCTGGTCGAGTCGCGCCGAGCTTGCTCTGGATCTCCTTGGAGAGACCGGAAATGTTGGTGTAATCGATATCCACAGGCAGTTTCGTGTCTTCACTGGCGCGCAGACGGGCGATTTCGTCCTGTTGACGATCAATGTAACCGGCGTATTTGGTCTTGATTTCAACCTGTTCGGCGACCTGTGGATCTTCGGCACCGTTGCCGGTCACTTCGACCAGACCAGCGTAGTCGATTTCCGGACGACTCAAGAGGTTGAGCAAGTTGTATTCGTGAGTCAGCGGCGTGCCGAATTTTTCCGCGATCGCATCGCCCTGCTGCGTATTCGGGCGAACCCAAGTGCTTTTCAGGCGCTGTTCTTCGAGTTCGATGCTTTCGCGTTTCTTGCAGAAGGCTGCCCAACGTGCGTCATCGACCAATCCGAGCTCGCGACCTTTTTCGGTCAAACGCAGGTCGGCGTTGTCCTCGCGCAGTATCAGGCGGTACTCGGCACGGGAAGTGAACATGCGGTACGGCTCTTGGGTACCGAGGGTGATCAGGTCGTCGACCAACACACCGATGTACGCTTCATCGCGACGCGGACACCAGGCTTCTTTGCCCTTGGCGCGCAGTGCCGCGTTGGCCCCGGCCAGCAAACCCTGGGCGCCAGCTTCTTCGTAACCGGTGGTGCCGTTGATTTGTCCGGCAAAGAACAGACCGCCGATGACCTTGGTTTCGAGGCTGTACTTCAGGTCGCGCGGATCGAAGTAGTCGTACTCGATCGCATAACCCGGACGCACGATGTGCGCGTTTTCCATGCCGCGAATCGATTGCACGATCTGCAATTGCACATCGAAAGGCAAGCTTGTGGATATTCCGTTCGGGTACAGCTCATGGGTGGTCAAACCTTCCGGTTCGATAAACACCTGATGGCTTTCCTTGTCGGCAAAGCGGTGGATCTTGTCTTCGATCGACGGGCAGTAGCGCGGGCCAATGCCTTCGATCTCACCGGCAGCGGAATACATCGGCGAACGGTCGAGGTTCGCCGCGATGATTTCGTGGGTGCGGGCGTTGGTGTGAGTAATCCAGCAACTGACCTGACGTGGATGCTGTTCTTTGTTACCCATGAACGACATCACCGGGATCGGCGTATCGCCTGGTTGCTCGGTCATTACCGAGAAATCCACAGACTTGCCGTCGATACGCGGTGGTGTGCCGGTTTTCAGGCGACCGACACGCAGCGGCAGTTCACGCAGACGGTGAGCCAGTGCGATGGACGGCGGATCACCGGCACGACCGCCGGAAAAATTCTGCAAACCGATGTGGATAAGTCCGCCGAGGAACGTACCGGTGGTCAACACCACGGAATCGGCGAGAAAACGCAGACCCATTTGCGTGACAACACCACGGACTTGTTCCTGCTCGACGATCAGGTCGTCAGCAGCTTGTTGAAATATCCACAGGTTCGGCTGGTTTTCCAGAATTTCGCGGACAGCGGCTTTGTACAGAATCCGGTCAGCTTGCGCACGGGTCGCCCGTACGGCCGGGCCTTTGCGGCTGTTCAACACGCGAAACTGAATGCCACCCAAATCGGTAGCGGTGGCCATCGCGCCGCCGAGGGCATCGATTTCCTTGACCAGATGGCTTTTGCCAATGCCACCGATGGCCGGGTTGCAACTCATGGCACCGAGGGTTTCCACGTTATGCGTCAGCAACAGGGTTTTTGCCCCCATACGTGCTGAGGCCAGTGCTGCCTCGGTACCGGCATGACCGCCGCCGATGACGATCACTTCAAAACGGGAAGGGAAATCCACCACGCACCTCGTGCCTGCTTAAGTAGGTAATTCAGGAATAGTTTGAGATCAGGTTTCTGAACCTGGTCGACAAGTATAGGGACTTCGCCCTTCCTAAAGAACCCTTTGCACAAAATTTAACCAGCTGTGGAGAACTCGAGGTTAAAAGAATAAAAAAGAGAGAAATTTATAAAACCTTTGTTTTTATGTTTATTTCTACTGAGGCTACTTTCTGTGGATAGATTGATACAGGCCTTTATATTCAATATGTACAGAGATTCAAAACCCTGTGACCATGTGCCAATGAGGGCCTTGGATAACCGATTTAAGCCTGTGGATTAAAGGGTTGGTTATCCACAGAGGGGGTTATGTCCAGTTTTCAGGCCCTGTTATCAACTGCCCTTAGTGGCAGTTATTCACAGGGCTTAATCCACAGAAATACGGTGAATGAAGAAATAACAGGCGCGAGAAATCCGCTCAGGGAGACGAAATCTGCCCGGCACTGGAGAAAGGTTTGAGAAAGAGGAGGCGCAGACAGGTCGCGAATGGACCTGTCTGTGGAAAGCGGAGGGTTTATTTACCGATACAGAAGCTGGAAAAGATCCGTCCCAGCAGATCATCAGAGCTGAATGCCCCGGTGATTTCCCCTAGAGAGTGCTGAGCCTGACGCAGGTCTTCGGCCAGCAACTCGCCCGCACCCGCCAGAGTCAGTTGCGCACGACCGTGTTCAAGGGCTGCACTGGCATGGCGCAACGCTTCCAGATGGCGACGACGAGCACTGAAGCTGCTTTCCGAAGTCTGCTCGTAGCCCATACAGGCCTTGAGGTGATCACGCAGGAGTTCCAGGCCATCACCTGCAGATTTGGCGCTCAGACTGATCGTCACGTGGCTATCTTCACTGACTTCCAGGGAAATGGATTCACCAGTCAGGTCTGCTTTGTTACGGATCAACGTAACCTTGGCCGGATCCGGGCGGGTTTCGAGGAATTCAGGCCACAAGGCAAACGGATCCAGTGCTTCCGGAGCGGTTGCATCGACCACCAGCAGGACGCGATCCGCTTCGCCGATGGCTTTCAGTGCGCGTTCAACGCCAATCTTTTCCACCTGGTCTTCGGTATCACGCAAACCTGCGGTATCCACAACGTGCAACGGCATACCGTCGATGTGGATATGTTCACGCAAAATATCGCGGGTGGTGCCGGCAATCTCGGTGACGATCGCAGCTTCGCGACCGGCTAACGCATTCAACAGGCTGGACTTGCCGGCATTCGGACGACCGGCAATCACCACGGTCATGCCATCGCGCAACAACGCGCCCTGCCCGGCTTCGCGCAATACTGTGGATAATTCATCACGGACTTTGTCAAGCATGCTCAGCACATGGCCATCGGCGAGGAAGTCGATTTCTTCTTCCGGGAAGTCGATGGCGGCTTCGACGTAGATGCGCAGGCCGATCAGTTGTTCGGTCAAGTTATGCACACGCTGGGAAAACGCACCTTGCAAAGACCGCAGGGCATTGCGCGCCGCCTGTGCAGAACTCGCCTCGATCAAATCGGCAATCGCCTCGGCCTGGGCCAGGTCGAGTTTGTCATTGAGGAACGCGCGTTCGCTGAACTCCCCCGGACGCGCCAGACGGCAGCCCAGTTCCAGGCAGCGTTTGAGCAGCATGTCCAGAACGATCGGCCCACCGTGGCCCTGCAATTCCAGAACGTCTTCGCCGGTGAACGAGTTTGGCCCCGGGAAATATAGAGCCAGACCTTCATCGAGCACTTGCTGGTCATCACTGAAAAATGGCCCGTAATGGGCGTAACGCGGTTTCAGCTCGCGGCCGCTTATAGCTTTGGCTGCAACACTGGCCAGCGGCCCGGAAATACGAACAATGCCCACACCGCCGCGACCCTGAGCGGTGGCGACGGCGGCGATGGTTTCACGAGGTGTGCTCATAAACCGGAATCCAGACAAAAGTGGCAGATAGCAAAACGCCCCACTAGGGGGCGTTTTGAGTGGTTATCCACAGTGTAAATCAAGCGGCTGCTTTGGTAGCCCGTTCGATCTTACGTGTGATGTACCACTGTTGGGTTATGGACAGGCAGTTGTTCACAACCCAGTACAGCACCAAACCTGCAGGGAACCACAGGAAGAAGAAGGTGAAGATGATTGGCATCATTTTCATGACCTTCGCCTGCATCGGATCCGGCGGAGTCGGGTTCAGCTGCTGCTGGATGAACATGGTTGCGCCCATGATGATCGGCAGAATGAAGAACGGATCCTTGATCGACAGGTCAGTGATCCACAGCATGAACGGCGCCTGGCGCATCTCTACGCTTTCCAGCAGAACCCAGTACAGCGAAAGGAAAACCGGCATCTGCACGAGGATCGGCAAGCAGCCGCCCAGCGGATTGATCTTCTCTTTCTTGTACAGCTCCATCATGGCTTGCGACATTTTCTGCCGGTCATCGCCATGTTGCTCTTTCAATGCAGCCAGTTTCGGTGCAACGGCACGCATGCGCGCCATCGATTTGTAGCTGGCAGCCGACAGAGGGAAGAAAAGACCCTTGATCAGCATGGTCAGGAAGATGATCGACCAGCCCCAGTTACCAACGATCGCGTGGATGTGTTGCAGCAGCCAGAAGATTGGCTGGGCAATGAACCACAGAATGCCGTAGTCGACGGTCAGTTCCAGACCTGGGGACAACTCTTTCAGTACAGCCTGGCTTTTCGGACCGGCGTACAGCACAGCGCTGGTTTCAACTTTGGCACCCGGAGCAGCGGTCAGTGTAGGACCGGTGTAACCGATGATGTAGTTGCCTTTGCTGTCTTTACGGGTCTGGACGATGTTGTTTTCGCCCTTGGCCGGAATCCACGCGGTCACAAAGTAGTGTTGCAGCCAGGCTACCCAACCACCGGTGACGGTTTCTTTCAGCTGTGCCTTGTCCATGTCCTTCATGGACACTTTCTTGTACGGCTCCGAACTTGTCCACAGGGCAGCGCCCAGGTAGGTCGCGGTGCCAGTAGCAGTAGTGGACGAAGGGTCAGCGCTGTTATCACGCTTCAACTGAGCAAACATTGCGCCGTTCCAAGGCTGAGCGCTCTGGTTATCCACAATGTAGGAAACGGCTACGTCATACAGGCCGCGTTTCAGGGTGAAACGCTTGATGTAGTTGACGCCGTCCTTGCTGAATTTCAGGTCGACGACCAGTTGGTCCTGACCGTCAGCCAGTTGATAAGTCTTCTTCTCCGAAGAGTAGACCGGACGAYCGGCCGGATTTGCATCCGGGCCATTGGTGCCGATCAGGCCGCTTTGTGCCAGATAAACACGTTCGCCGCCGTTATCGAACAGCTGGAACGGCACATCAGGACGATCCTGACGACGTGGATACAAAGGCAAGGTCAGTTGAGCAACATCACCACCTTGTGGATCGATCGCCAGATCGAGCACGTCAGTTTTGATCTGGATCAGATCCTTGCTGGCGGCTACCGGTGTTTCGGCAGGTGCGCTGGTATCGCTAGCGGCGCGCGGAATATCGTCACTGGCGGCAGCATTATTGCCAGTGGCGGTGTCCGGCAAACCGGATGTAGTCGTACTGGAAGCAACATTCTGAGTCGGCAGGGCAGCCTGACCATAGTCCTGGTTCCATTTAAGGACCATAACGTAGGCCACGATTGCCAGGGCGACGATCAGGATCGTGCGTTTGATATCCATGATTACTCGGCCATCGAAGAAGAACGGGAGGTAGGGATAGGTGGAACCGGGTCATAACCACCGGGATTCCACGGATGACAGCGACCTAAACGACGAAAGGTCAGCCAGCCACCGCGCAGAAGGCCATGATTTTCGATGGCTTCATACGCGTAGCAGGAACAACTGGGGTAGAAACGACAGTGACTGGCCATCAAAGGACTAATGGCATAGCGATAAAACTGGATCGGAACGAGGGCCAGTTTACGCATCTGGACTGTCTACCCCTACAGTTTCGGTTTTGACTTCTGGAACTGGCTTGCTGCGTGCCAGACGCTTCCAGAGCTTGCCGAAATGCTGAATCAATTCGGGGTTTTCTACATCGCCCAGACCTTTGCGCGCGACGATAACGATGTCCCAGCCGACCAGTGAATCCTGGTGCAGACGGAACGATTCGCGCATCAAACGTTTGAGGCGATTGCGCTCAACGGAGAGCTTTACGCTCTTTTTCCCGATAACCAGCCCGAGACGGGGGTGATCAAGATCGTTGTTGCGTGCAAGGAGCAGGAGATTTTTCCCCGGAACCTTGCCGGTAGGGGAGTCAAAGACTGCCTTGAAATGCCGGGGAGTAAGCAGACGCTTTTCCCGACTGAAGTCCTGACTCACCTCCAGTACCGGATTATCAAACTGCCAGACGCGCACGACCTTTGGCGCGGCGACGCGACAGGACAGCACGGCCGTTCTTGGTAGCCATGCGAGCACGGAAACCGTGGGTACGGGCGCGTTTGATGGTGCTTGGTTGGAAAGTACGTTTCATGTCGTGTTACCTGGTTCGTCCACAACGGGCCGGAATGGCCCCCGTTTTAAGAGACCGGGGATTCTAGAGAAAGCAAGCCTTCAGGTCAATTTCCAACCAGCGTTTCCTTATAAATAGATCTCAGGGCTGTCTCTGGCTGAAAGCCTGTCTGCCAAACATAAAAATAAAGAAGGGAATTATTTAAAGCTTTTCTGTATAGCTTATAAAAGCTAGGAATGCCTCCTTCTGTGGATAAGTGCTATCAGCCCTTATTTCGCCTGATGTACAGAGAATGACAACTACAGTGGAAAACCGTGTTCAGCCTGTGCTGCACTATCGGATAACCTGTGTGTGGAAAGGCCTGTTATCCACAGGCAGGTTATCCACCGAGTTCAGCCCCCAGTTGTCCAGTGCCCTTAGAGGCGGTTATCCACAGAGCTTATTCACGCACCGTTGGTCGCTTTTTCATCGGTTAACACATTGATAAATCATGGTCACCGGGCAACCTGCATGTGGATAAGTGGACGGCTCGCCGCTACAATGGCCGCTTGTTTTTGCCTCACCGGCTTTCAACTTAGGGGATATCCGTGTCAGTGGAACTTTGGCAGCAGTGCGTGGAGCTTTTGCGCGAGGAGCTGCCTGCCCAACAATTCAACACCTGGATCCGTCCACTACAGGTCGAAGCCGAAGGCGACGAGTTGCGCGTCTACGCACCGAACCGTTTTGTGCTGGACTGGGTCAACGAAAAGTACCTGGGCCGCGTCCTTGAACTGCTGGATGAGCATGGCAACGGCACGGCGCCGGCGCTCTCCTTATTAATAGGCAGCAAGCGCAGCTCGGCACCGCGTGCCGCACCGAATGCACCGCTGGCCGCCGCTCAGGTTTCCCAGGCTCAGGTCAATGCCGCACCTGCGAACGTGCAGGCACCGACGCAGACGCCCGCACCGACGGCCAAGCGCTCGACGCAGAAAAGCCCTGAAGTCAGCGATGAACCGTCTCGCGACAGTTTCGATCCGATGTCCGGTGCCGCTTCGCAGCAAGCCCCGGTTCGCGCCGAACAGCGCACCGTGCAGGTCGAAGGTGCGCTCAAGCACACCAGCTACCTGAACCGCACCTTCACCTTCGAAAACTTCGTCGAAGGTAAATCCAACCAGCTCGCCCGCGCGGCGGCCTGGCAAGTGGCGGACAACCCCAAGCACGGTTACAACCCGCTGTTCCTTTATGGTGGCGTCGGCCTGGGTAAAACCCACTTGATGCACGCGGTGGGTAACCACCTATTAAAGAAGAACCCGAATGCCAAGGTCGTTTACCTGCATTCCGAGCGTTTCGTGGCCGACATGGTCAAGGCACTGCAACTGAACGCGATCAACGAGTTCAAGCGTTTCTACCGTTCGGTGGATGCCTTGCTGATCGACGACATTCAGTTCTTCGCCCGCAAAGAGCGCTCGCAGGAAGAGTTTTTCCACACTTTCAACGCCCTGCTTGAAGGTGGCCAGCAGGTCATTCTCACCAGTGACCGCTACCCGAAAGAAATCGAAGGCCTTGAAGAACGCCTCAAATCCCGCTTCGGCTGGGGCCTGACGGTTGCCGTCGAGCCGCCGGAACTGGAAACCCGCGTGGCGATCTTGATGAAGAAGGCCGACCAGGCCAAAGTCGAGTTACCGCATGACGCCGCGTTCTTCATCGCCCAGCGCATTCGCTCCAACGTCCGTGAGCTGGAAGGTGCGCTGAAACGCGTGATCGCCCACTCGCACTTCATGGGCCGCGACATCACCATCGAGCTGATTCGCGAATCCCTGAAAGACCTGTTGGCGTTGCAGGACAAACTGGTCTCTGTGGATAACATTCAGCGCACCGTCGCCGAGTACTACAAGATCAAGATCTCGGATCTGCTGTCCAAGCGCCGTTCGCGCTCGGTGGCTCGTCCGCGTCAGGTCGCCATGGCCTTGTCCAAGGAACTGACCAACCACAGCCTGCCGGAAATCGGCGATGTGTTCGGCGGCCGCGACCACACCACGGTGTTGCACGCCTGTCGAAAGATCAACGAACTTAAGGAATCCGACGCGGACATCCGCGAGGACTACAAGAACCTGCTGCGTACACTGACCACTTGATGAACACCAGCGCAGCTTATTAAGGCAAGGGACTAGACCATGCATTTCACCATTCAACGCGAAGCCCTGTTGAAACCCCTGCAACTGGTCGCAGGCGTCGTCGAGCGCCGACAGACCTTGCCGGTACTCTCCAACGTGCTGCTGGTTGTCGAAGGCCAGCAACTGTCGCTGACCGGTACCGACCTCGAGGTCGAGCTGGTTGGTCGTGTGCAACTTGAAGAGCCGGCTGAAACAGGTTCCATCACGGTGCCTGCGCGCAAGCTGATGGATATCTGCAAAAGCCTGCCCAACGACGCGCTGATCGACATCAAGGTCGACGAGCAGAAGCTGGTGGTGAAGGCTGGCCGTAGCCGCTTCACCTTGTCGACTCTGCCGGCCAACGATTTCCCGACCGTTGAAGAAGGTCCGGGCTCGCTGACTTGCAGTCTTGAACAAAGCAAACTGCGTCGCCTGATCGAACGCACAAGCTTCGCCATGGCCCAGCAGGACGTGCGTTATTACCTCAATGGCATGCTGCTGGAAGTGTCCGAAGGCATCATCCGCGCTGTGGCCACCGACGGTCACCGTCTGGCCATGTGCTCGATGAAGGCCGATATCGGCCAGCCAGATCGCCATCAGGTGATCGTGCCGCGCAAAGGTATTCTGGAACTGGCGCGTCTGCTCACCGAGCCGGACGGCAATGTCAGCATCGTGCTGGGTCAACATCACATCCGCGCCACCACCGGCGAATTCACCTTCACCTCGAAACTGGTTGACGGCAAGTTCCCGGACTACGAGCGCGTTCTGCCAAAGGGCGGCGACAAGCTGGTATTGGGCGATCGCCAGGCCTTGCGTGAAGCGTTCAGCCGTACCGCGATTCTGTCCAACGAGAAGTACCGTGGTATCCGTCTGCAACTGGCCAGCGGTCAGTTGAAGATCCAGGCCAACAACCCGGAACAGGAAGAAGCGGAAGAGGAAGTGGGCGTTGAATACAACGGCGGCTCTCTGGAAATCGGCTTCAACGTGAGCTATTTGCTCGACGTGCTGGGCGTGATGACCACCGAGCAGGTTCGTCTGATCCTGTCCGACTCCAACAGCAGTGCATTGGTGCAAGAGTCCGACAACGACGATTCGGCTTACGTTGTCATGCCGATGCGTCTGTAATCAGCTGACCCTGGATGTCCTTAAGTCGTGTTTCGGTCACCGCGGTGCGCAATCTGCACCCGGTGACCTTCTCCCCCTCCCCCCGCATCAACATTCTTTACGGCGCCAACGGCAGCGGCAAAACCAGTGTTCTGGAAGCCATTCATCTGCTGGGGCTTGCCCGTTCGTTTCGTAGCACGCGGCTGTTGCCGGTCATTCAGTACGAGCAACTCGCCTGCACCGTGTTCGGTCAGGTCGAATTGGCTGAGGGTGGGCACAGTGCGTTGGGGATCTCGCGCGATCGTCAGGGCGAGTTCCAGATCCGCATCGACGGCCAGAACGCCCGCAGTGCTGCGCAGCTGGCGGAGATCCTGCCGCTGCAGTTGATCAACCCCGACAGCTTCCGCTTGCTTGAAGGTGCGCCGAAGATTCGTCGACAGTTTCTCGACTGGGGCGTGTTCCACGTCGAGCCGCGCTTTATGGCCACCTGGCAGCGGTTGCAGAAGGCCCTGCGCCAGAGAAACTCTTGGCTGCGACATGGTACACTTGACGCCGTTTCGCAAGCGGTTTGGGACAGGGAACTGTGCCAGGCCAGCGCTGAAATCGATGAATACCGCCGCGCCTACATCAAAGCCTTGAAACCAGTCTTTGAACAAACCTTGAGCGAACTGGTTGAGCTTGAAGGTTTGACGCTCAGCTATTACCGAGGCTGGGACAAAGACCGGGAATTGAGCGCCGTACTGGCTGGATCCGTGCAACGGGATCAGCAAATGGGTCATACCCAGGCCGGACCGCAACGGGCTGATTTGCGTCTTAGATTGGGCGCTCACAACGCCGCGGACATATTGTCCCGGGGTCAGCAGAAGTTAGTGGTCTGTGCACTACGGATTGCCCAAGGGCATTTGGTCAGCCAGGCCCGTCGCGGTCAGTGTATTTATCTGGTGGATGACTTGCCGTCCGAGCTGGACGAGGGACATCGTCGCGCGCTGTGCCGTTTGCTGGAAGACTTACGCTGCCAGGTGTTCATCACCTGTGTAGATCACGAATTATTGAGGGAAGGCTGGCAGACGGAAACGCCAGTCGCTCTGTTCCACGTGGAACAGGGCCGTATCACCCAGACCCACGACCATCGGGAGTGAAGGCATTGAGCGAAGAAAATACGTACGACTCAACGAGCATTAAAGTGCTGAAAGGCCTGGATGCCGTACGCAAACGTCCCGGTATGTACATTGGTGACACCGACGATGGCAGCGGTCTGCACCACATGGTGTTCGAGGTGGTCGACAACTCGATCGACGAAGCCCTCGCCGGCCACTGCGACGACATCAGCATCATTATCCACCCGGATGAGTCCATCACCGTTAAAGACAACGGCCGTGGCATCCCGGTAGACGTACACAAAGAGGAAGGCGTTTCCGCCGCCGAGGTCATCATGACCGTCCTCCACGCTGGCGGTAAGTTCGACGATAACTCCTACAAGGTCTCCGGCGGTCTGCACGGTGTAGGTGTGTCGGTAGTGAACGCACTGTCCGAAGAGCTGGTTCTGACTGTTCGCCGCAGCGGCAAGATCTGGGAACAGACCTACGTCCACGGCGTACCTCAGGCACCGATGGCCATCGTTGGCGACAGCGAAACCACCGGCACCCAGATCCACTTCAAGGCTTCCAGCGAAACCTTCAAGAACATTCACTTCAGCTGGGACATCCTGGCCAAGCGCATTCGTGAACTGTCCTTCCTCAACTCCGGTGTCGGCATCGTCCTCAAGGATGAGCGCAGCGGCAAGGAAGAGCTGTTCAAGTACGAAGGCGGCCTGCGTGCGTTCGTTGAATACCTGAACACCAACAAGACTGCGGTCAACCAGGTGTTCCACTTCAACATCCAGCGTGAAGACGGCATCGGCGTGGAAATCGCCCTGCAGTGGAACGACAGCTTCAACGAGAACCTGTTGTGCTTCACCAACAACATTCCGCAGCGCGACGGCGGTACCCACCTGGTGGGTTTCCGTTCGGCCCTGACGCGTAACCTGAACAACTACATCGAGCAGGAAGGTCTGGCGAAGAAGCACAAAGTCGCCACCACCGGCGACGATGCCCGTGAAGGCCTGACCGCGATCATTTCGGTGAAAGTGCCGGATCCGAAGTTCAGCTCGCAGACCAAAGACAAGCTGGTCTCTTCCGAAGTGAAGACTGCGGTCGAGCAGGAGATGGGCAAGTACTTCTCCGACTTCCTCCTGGAAAACCCGAACGAAGCCAAGCTGGTCGTCGGCAAGATGATCGACGCCGCCCGTGCCCGTGAAGCGGCGCGCAAGGCCCGTGAGATGACCCGCCGCAAAGGCGCGCTGGACATCGCCGGTCTGCCGGGCAAGCTCGCTGACTGCCAGGAAAAAGACCCGGCGCTGTCCGAACTGTACCTCGTGGAAGGTGACTCCGCGGGCGGCTCTGCCAAGCAGGGACGTAACCGCAAGACCCAGGCGATCCTGCCGTTGAAGGGCAAGATCCTCAACGTCGAGAAAGCGCGTTTTGACAAGATGATCTCTTCCCAGGAAGTGGGCACCTTGATCACCGCGCTGGGCTGCGGCATCGGTCGCGACGAATACAACATCGACAAGCTGCGTTATCACAACATCATCATCATGACCGATGCTGACGTCGACGGTTCGCACATCCGTACCCTGCTGCTGACCTTCTTCTTCCGTCAGTTGCCGGAGCTGATCGAGCGCGGCTACATCTACATCGCCCAGCCGCCGCTGTACAAGGTCAAGAAAGGCAAGCAAGAGCAATACATCAAAGACGACGACGCCATGGAAGAGTACATGACGCAGTCGGCTCTGGAAGATGCGAGCCTGCACCTGAACGAAGAAGCCCCGGGCATTTCCGGTGAAGCACTCGAGCGTCTGGTAAACGACTTCCGCATGGTGATGAAGACCCTCAAGCGTCTTTCGCGCCTGTACCCGCAAGAGCTGACCGAGCACTTCATCTACCTGCCGGCCGTGAGCCTGGAAATGCTTGGCGACCACGCCAAGATGCAGGACTGGCTGGCCCAGTACGAAGTCCGTCTGCGCACCGTCGAGAAGTCCGGCCTGGTCTACAAGGCCAGCCTGCGTGAAGACCGTGAGCGTGGCGTGTGGCTGCCGGAGGTCGAACTGATCTCCCACGGCCTGTCGAACTACGTCACTTTCAACCGCGACTTCTTCGGCAGCAACGACTACAAAACCGTCGTCACCCTCGGCGCTCAACTGAGCACCCTGCTCGAGGACGGCGCGTACATCCAGCGTGGCGAGCGCAAGAAGGCAGTCACCGAGTTCAAGGAAGCCCTCGACTGGCTGATGGCTGAAAGCACCAAGCGCCACACCATTCAGCGATACAAAGGTCTGGGCGAAATGAACCCGGATCAGCTGTGGGAAACCACCATGGACCCAAGCGTGCGCCGCATGCTGAAAGTCACCATCGAAGACGCCATTGGCGCAGACCAGATCTTCAACACCCTGATGGGTGATGCGGTCGAACCTCGCCGTGACTTCATCGAGAGCAATGCGTTGGCGGTTTCGAACCTGGATTTCTGATTCCGGCTGGCGCCATCAAAAAAGGCCAACGCAATGCGTTGGCCTTTTTTATTTTTCTGGTTTGCCATTTTCAACCATTCCGAGCATGTGCTCGGAATGGTCTACTCGACCGCAGATGCGACGCTTTCTAGACGATACCCATACCCATAAATCGTCAGCAACTGCCAACCCCGATCCGCCGTCAGCCCCAATTTGTTACGCAGCCGATAGATATGCGTATCCAGCGGTCGCGACGACGCCATCTCCTCGTGCGGCCAAAACCGCTCATACAGGTAGTCCCGCGACAATGGCCGGCCCAGATTGCTGAACAGGCACCGGGCGAGTCGGTACTCGCGTTCGGTCATGACAATCGGTTTGCCCTCGCGGGTAACCGTCAGTTCAGCGTCATCAAATGTCAAATCATTAAAGCTCAGCACCTCACTTGCAGCCGCGCGTTGCTGGCTATGCCGACGCAGCACCGCCGCCACCCGCGCCTTCAACTCATTCGGCCGGAATGGCTTGCTGACGTAATCATCGGCGCCAGCGTTCAAGGCCTGGACGATATCGCTCTCGCCATCGCGACTGGTCAGCATGATCGCCGCTGGTGGCGCTTCCATGTGTTCGCGGGTCCAGCGCAGCAGGGCCAAGCCGGTCAGGTCTGGCAGTTGCCAGTCGAGGATCAGCAGGTCGAAGGTTTCCCGGCGCAACTGGCGCAGCAAGTCTTCGCCACGCTCGAAGCTGTGCAGCGACCATGGCTGATCGCCAGCATCGGCCATTTGCTGCAGGGTTTGCTCGACCCGGCGCAGTTCGGCGGGTTCGTCGTCCAGAATCGCAACGCGCATTCGCGGTTATTCCTTGTTGCTGGGGCAGTTGGCGGACAACCATAGTCGCTCGGCCCAAGCTGTGAAAGTAAGCGGCCCGCCGTTGGTCGACGTCCGCTATGATTCTTCGGGTCTACGTCTCAGACCTGTGGCCCATGAAACCATTCACACTGCCCTGCCCTTTTTCCCCATGAACAATCAGCGTCGGCGTGAAAGCCGTGAACCGAGCCAGGTGCAGCGATTGTTTCGACAGTTGGTGCGCGAATGGTTGTGGATAAGTCTAGTGCTGTTGCCGCTGACTGCGCTGCTGTCTTATCGCGCGCAGATTAACCTGCACGATGCGTCTGCCGCCAAAGGCGCCCTGTTGTCGGTCGCCTTGGTGGCCGGCAGTCTTGGCCTGCTGTTGTGGCGACCGCGCTGGGCGCTCTGGGTCACGTTGATCAGCATGGCGTGCGCGTTGCTGACCAGTGCAGGTTTAGCGGAAACGCGCCGCTGGTGGTCGCCGACACCGGCGGTGCTGGGGATGTTATTCGGCTATTTGATCTGGAACTGGCGACGCCTGAGCGTAGTGCTGACTTATTTCGGCTGGGAGCTGGCACGACTGGACAGCGAGCCGAAGGTATTCCCCGAACGCCGTCGCGCGCAATTCACCGGGGCTGATCGCTTGCAGGGCCAGATCATGGCGCTGGAACAGGCTATGAGTCGCACCCGTGATACCCGGCGCTTTATTGCCGACGGTCTGGAGTACTTGCCCGTCGCCACACTGATCAGCGATCCCAAAGGCCAGATCCTGCTGGGCAATCGCAAGGCTCGCCAGCTATTCGATCACAATCTGGTGGGGGACGACGTCCTCGATCAACTGGCCAGCCTCGGTTACCCGGAGTTGTCCACAGAGTTGCGCCCGTCACTGTCGGCCATTCCGCTGTTGGAGTTTCGCGATCACAAGGAACGCAGCCTGCGCCTGGAGCGTGCCGCCCTGCTGCCGGTGGACGGAGACACGCCGATTGGTTGGCTGCTCAGCCTCACCGATCTCAGCGCCGAACGTGCCGCCGAGGAACAACGCGGGGTATTGCTGCGCTTTCTTTCCCACGACTTGCGTGCCCCGCATTCGGCGATCCTCGCCCTGCTCGATGTTCACCGCCATCAGGCCGGGGCGGACTCGCCGTTATTCGAACAGATTGAGCGGCAGGTGCGTCGCGCGCTGGATCTCACCGATGGTTTCGTCTTGCTGGCGCGGGCCGAGTCCGAAGCCTATCAGTTCCAGCCGAGCCTGTTCGCTATGTTGGTGCTGGACGTGCTGGATCAGGCGTTGCCCATCGCCCAGCAGAAACGCATCGAACTGCTGCACGACATGGATGAGCAATCCCAGGAGCGCCTGATCATGGCTGACCAGGGATTACTGACGCGTGCGCTGTTCAACCTGCTGGAGAATGCGATCAAGTACAGCCCGGCAGATACCACGATTGAACTACGAGTCAGTTGCCAAGGAGAGTGGCTACGGTGCGAACTGACCGATCAAGGCAAAGGCATCGCCGAACAAGAGTTGCCTGATCTGTTCAGTCAGTACCGACGCTTTTCCTCCGCACAAGGCATCGACGGCGTTGGCCTGGGCTTGTCGATGGTCAAAGCGGTGGTTGATCACCACGGAGGCAAAATCTCGTGCCACAGCATGGTCGATCAAGGCACCACATTTCTGTTCGAATTACCACTGATCGCCGAGTGAACAGGCACAAAAAAACCGGCTATATCAGCCGGTCTTTTTACATCCGAAAAAAACTTATGCACGTTTTACGGTGTTTTATGAGCTTGAGAAATATATAAGTAAATCAATTACTTAATTTCAATATTCAGGCTTTTTCAACAAAACCGTACACAGGTTATCCACAAAATCTCAGACAGCGATCTGATCGCTTGCAGCCGGTGCTTGCGGTGCCGGTGGCAGCGAACCCATTTCCCGTTGAGTCTTCTCGTTCCACGCTTGTACGCGGTCGTTCAGATCAGCAATGGCGCGAGGCCCTGTGCCTTCGGCATACATCGGCTCACCGATGACCACGGTGATCACCCCGGACTTCTTGCCCCAGCCGATTTTCGGCCAGAATTTGCCGGCATTGTGTGCAATCGGCAGGACCGGAAGCGCCGCATTTACCGCCAAAGCGCTACCACTGCGGGAGAACTTGCCGACAGTGCCAAACGGCACGCGTGTGCCTTCAGGAAAGATCAGCACCCAAACGTTGTCCTTGAGCAGCTCGTCACCTTTGGCGGCGACTTGTTTCAGTGCAGCTTTCGGGTTGTCACGGTCAATCGCGATTGGCCGCAGCATGGCCATGGCCCAGCCAAAGAACGGTACATAAAGCAGCTCGCGCTTGAGCACCTGGCTCAACGGCGAAAAATAAGCGGAGAGAAAGAACGTCTCCCAAGTGCTCTGGTGGTTCGACTGAATCACGCAGGGCCGGTCAGGTACGTTTTCCGCGCCTTTGATTTCGTAACGGATACCGAGGAACACCTTGGTCAACCACAAGGCACAGCGGCACCAGTACACGTTGATAAAACGATAGCGCGCCTTGAACGGCAAAAACGGCGCGATAAAAAAACTCAAGCTGCACCACAGCAGGGAGGTGGTGCCCAGCAGCAGGTAAAAGAGAAAAATCCTGATGGCCCGCAGTATCGACATAGTGACGTTTACCGTTACGGGGCAATGCCCGAATGTTCAAGCGCACTCCCGATCAATCCCTGGTCAGGAACTTCAGAAGTACTCTAGTTGTGGATAAGTTCTGCGGCAATCGCCGCCAGATCGTCAAAAATCAGAGTGCCAACCGGCAGGGTTTTGCCCTGAGTCTTTGCGCCCTTTCCGGTCTTTACCAAAACTGGCTGTGAATCGACGGCTTTGGCAGCTTCCAGGTCACCAAGGCTGTCGCCGACGAACCAGACATTGGCCAGCGTCACGCTGTAATGCGCCGCGATGGTTTTCAGCATCCCCGGTTTCGGCTTGCGGCAATCGCAGCCTTCGTCCGGCCCATGCGGGCAATACACGATCAGCCCGACTTCACCGCCCTGCTCCGCCACGAGCGTACGCAGTCGCGCGTGCATGGCATCGAGGGTGGCGAGGTCGTAGTAGCCGCGAGCAATGCCCGACTGGTTGGTGGCGACCGCCACCGTCCAGCCGGCCTTGCTCAACTGCGCAATCGCCTCGATCGAGCCGGGCAGCGGAATCCACTCCGCCACTGACTTGATGTAAGCGTCGGAGTCGTAATTGATCACTCCGTCCCGATCGAGAATCAGCAGTTTCAACAGCAATCCCTCAACCCAGCAGCGAAATGTCGGCAACACCGAGGAACAGACCACGCAGACGCGCCAGCAGCGCGTAACGGTTGGCCCGCACATTGGCGTCGTCGGCATTGACCATCACCGCGTCGAAGAACGCATCGACTGGCTCACGCAATGCTGCCAGGCGTGCCAGCGATTCGTTGTACTGACGCGCTGCCGCCATTGGCTGCACCGCTTGATCCGCTTGCTGGATCGCCGAGTACAGCGAGAACTCGTTGGCGTTGTCGAAGTACTTGGCTTGCACCTCGGTCGGTACCGCGCCTTCGAGTTTGCTCAACAGGTTCGACACACGCTTGTTCACCGCCGCCAGCGCTGCCGCTTCCGGCAGTTTGCGGAAGGCTTGCACTGCTTGCACACGCTGGTCGAAGTCCAGCGCCGAACCCGGCTTCAGGGCACGCACCGACAGGTAAGTGGCGACTTCAACGCCTTCGTCTTCGTAACGCGCACGCAGACGGTCGAAGATGAATTCCAGCACGGAATCGTTGAGGCCGGCAGCCTTGACCTTGGCGCCGAACGCAGTCACGGCGAAAGCCACGGCGTCGTTCAGGTCGAGGTCGAGTTTTTTCTCGATCAGGATGCGCAGCACACCGAGGGCCGCACGGCGCAGGGCATACGGATCTTTGCTGCCGGTTGGCAGCATGCCGATACCGAAGATACCGACCAGGGTGTCGAGCTTGTCAGCGATCGCGACGGCCGCACCGGTCAGGGTCGCCGGCAATTCAGCACCGGCACCGCGTGGCATGTACTGCTCGTTGAGCGCCAGCGCGACGTCTTCCGGCTCGCCGTCATTGAGGGCGTAGTAGTAACCGGCGACACCTTGCATCTCCGGGAATTCGCCGACCATTTCGGTGGCCAGGTCACACTTCGACAGCAGACCTGCGCGCGCAGCCCACGAGGCGTTACCACCGATGCGCGCGGCGATGTACGCAGCCAGTTTGGAAACGCGCTCGGCCTTGTCGTAGACGCTGCCGAGTTTTTCCTGGAACACCACGTTCTTCAGGCGATCATTGAAGGCTTCGAGTTTCTGCTTCTTGTCTTGCTTGAAGAAGAACTCGGCGTCGGTCAGACGTGGACGAACCACTTTCTCGTTACCGGCGATGATCTGCTGCGGGTCTTTGCTTTCGATGTTGGCCACAGTGATGAAACGTGGCAGCAACTTGCCGTCGGCATCCAGCAGGCAGAAGTACTTCTGGTTGTCCTGCATGGTGGTGATCAGGGCTTCTTGCGGCACGTCGAGGAAACGCTCCTCGAACGAGCACACCAGCGGCACCGGCCATTCAACCAGCGCGGTCACTTCGTCGAGCAGTGCCGGCGGAACGATTGCCGTGCCTTCCTGACGGGTGGCCAGCTCTTCGGTGCGCTTGCTGATGATCTCGCGACGCTCGTTGGCATCGGCCAATACATAAGCGGCACGCAGGTCGGCGAGGTAGCTCGACGGCGAACCGATGCGCACGCTTTCCGGGTGATGGAAGCGGTGACCACGGGAATCACGGCCAGCCTTCTGCGCGAGGATGGTGCAGTCGATGACCTGGTCACCGAGCAGCATCACCAGCCATTGGGTCGGACGCACGAACTCTTCCTTGCGCGCACCCCAACGCATGCGTTTCGGGATCGGCAGGTCGTTCAGCGAGTCTTCGACGATGGTCGGCAGCAGGCTCGCGGTCGGCTTGCCGGCGATGCTCTGGCTGTAACGCAGTTTCGGGCCGCTCTGATCGATTTCGCTCAGATCGACGCCGCACTTCTTGGCGAAGCCCAGTGCTGCTTGCGTTGGATTGCCGTCAGCGTCGAACGCCGCCTGACGTGGCGGGCCGTCGAGGTTGATGCTGCGATCCGGTTGCTGGGTAGCCAGCGCGGTGATCAGCACAGCCAGACGACGCGGTGCGGCGTAGACAGTTTTAGTCTCGTAGCTCAGGCCAGCGGCTTGCAGGCCCTTGTCGATACCGGCGAGGAACGCTTCAGCCAGGGTGTTCAGGGCTTTCGGTGGCAGTTCTTCGGTGCCCAGTTCAACCAGAAAATCTTGCGCACTCATTGTGCTGCCTCCAGCTTGGCCAGTACTTCGTCACGCAGGTCCGGGGTCGCCATCGGGAAGCCCAGCTTGGCGCGCGCCAGCAGGTAGGCTTGCGCAACGGAACGCGCCAGGGTGCGTACGCGCAGAATGTATTGCTGACGCGCGGTCACCGAGATCGCCCGGCGTGCATCCAGCAGGTTGAAGGTGTGCGACGCCTTCAACACCATTTCGTAGCTCGGCAACGGCAGCGGCTGGTCGAGTTCGATCAGGCGTTTGGCTTCGCTTTCATAGAAGTCGAACAGTTCGAACAGCTTGTCGACGTTGGCGTGTTCGAAGTTGTAAGTGGACTGTTCCACTTCGTTCTGGTGGAACACGTCGCCGTAGGTCACCTTGCCAAACGGACCGTCAGCCCAGACCAGGTCGTAGACCGAATCCACGCCTTGCAGGTACATGGCCAGACGCTCGAGACCGTAAGTGATCTCGCCGGTCACCGGGTAGCACTCGATGCCGCCCGCTTGCTGGAAGTAAGTGAACTGAGTCACTTCCATGCCGTTGAGCCAGACTTCCCAGCCCAGACCCCAGGCGCCGAGGGTCGGCGATTCCCAGTTGTCTTCGACGAAGCGAATGTCGTGGACCAGCGGGTCCAGGCCGACATGCTTGAGCGAGCCCAGGTACAGTTCCTGGAAGTTGTCCGGGTTCGGTTTCAGGACGACCTGGAACTGATAGTAGTGCTGCAGACGGTTCGGGTTTTCGCCGTAACGGCCGTCAGTCGGACGGCGGCTTGGCTGCACGTAGGCGGCGTTCCAGGTTTCCGGGCCGATGGCGCGGAGGAAGGTCGCGGTGTGGAAAGTGCCGGCGCCTACTTCCATATCGTAGGGCTGAAGTACCACGCAACCTTGCTCGGCCCAGTATTGCTGGAGCGCGAGGATCAAGTCTTGGAAGGTACGCACGGCTGGCGTAGGCTGGCTCACGAAATTCACCTGTTTCTTGGGCTGCGATTTAAAGAGCGGGAGTATACCCGATTCAGTCGCACCTCCACCCCCTGGAGCCTTATGCCACGCTGCTTTTGGTGTACCGAAGATCCGCTGTACATGGCTTATCACGATCAGGAGTGGGGCACGCCGCTACGCGATGCGCAGGGTTTGTTCGAGTTGCTTTTGCTCGAAGGGTTCCAGGCCGGGCTGTCCTGGATCACCGTGTTGCGCAAGCGCGAGCGTTATCGCGAGGTGTTGTTCGGCTTCGACGTACAGCGCGTGGCGCAGATGAGCGACGCTGAAATCGACGAATTGATGCTCGATCCTGGGATCATCCGCAACCGCCTGAAACTCAACGCCGCCCGGCGTAATGCCCAGGCCTGGCTGGCGCTGGAGGACCCGGTGGCGTTCCTCTGGTCGTTCGTCGGTGACCAACCGATCATCAATCATTTCAAGGATCGCAGCGAAGTCCCGGCGATCACCCCCGAAGCGCTGGCGATGAGCAAAGCCTTGAAAAAGGCCGGATTCACGTTCGTCGGCCCGACCATTTGCTACGCACTGATGCAGGCCTCGGGCATGGTCATGGACCACACTCAGGACTGCGACCGCTACGCGCAGCTCGTCAACGCCGGTTAGAATGGCCGCCTCGCGCACCGCACAAGATCAGGAGTGACCTGTGGAAAAGTTTAAAGGCGCCTTGCTGGTAGGCGCTCTGCGGCTGTTTGCCCTGCTGCCATGGCGGGCCGTGCAGGCCGTAGGTTCGGCGATTGGCTGGATCATGTGGAAAACCCCCAACCGTTCCCGCGAAGTGGTGCGGATCAACCTTGCGAAATGTTTTCCACAGATGGATGCCGCCGAACGTGAACGTCTGGTCGGCCAAAGCCTGAAAGACATCGGCAAGTCGCTGACCGAAAGCGCCTGCGCGTGGATCTGGCCGGCGCAGCGCTCGATCGATCTGGTGCGCGAAGTCGAAGGTCTCGACATCCTCAAGAATGCCTTGGCCTCGGGCAAAGGCGTGGTCGGCATCACCAGCCATTTAGGCAATTGGGAAGTGCTCAATCACTTCTATTGCAGCCAGTGCAAACCGATCATTTTCTACCGTCCGCCGAAGCTCAAAGCTGTGGACGAATTGCTGCGCAAACAGCGCGTGCAATTGGGCAACAAAGTCGCTGCTTCCACCAAGGAAGGCATCCTCAGTGTGATCAAGGAAGTGCGCAAAGGTGGTGCAGTGGGCATTCCTGCTGACCCGGAACCGGCCGAATCCGCCGGGATCTTCGTGCCGTTCTTCGCCACTCAAGCGCTGACCAGCAAATTCGTGCCGAACATGCTCGCCGGTGGCAAAGCCGTCGGTGTGTTCCTGCATGCGCTGCGCCTGCCCGACGGTTCCGGCTACAAAGTGATCCTCGAAGCTGCGCCAGAAGCCATGTACAGCACCGATACCGCCGAATCCTGCGCCGCGATGAGTAAAGTCGTCGAGCGTTACGTCGCCGCGTACCCGAGCCAGTACATGTGGAGCATGAAGCGCTTCAAGAAGCGTCCGCCGGGCGAAGAGCGCTGGTACTGAGCTGATTGGCATGATCTGTGGATAACCTCACTGGCGAGGTTATCCACAACCGTTCATCAAAGGGCGCAACAAGATGTCCGAACAACGCAAATCCTTCCGCATCAAGATTACCCACGACAGCTTTGGCGAATGCCTCGGGCAGACGCGCAACCTCTCGCCTACCGGGGTGTTTGTGCAGCATCCGGTTTTGGCTACTTTGCCCAAAGGCGCAGTGGTTTACGGCGAGGTGCAGGGTTTACCCACAGGCGCGCCGCGGGTGCGGATGGAAGTGGTGACGGTAGATGCCGACGGGATCGGTCTTCGCTACCTTTGACTTATAGCGCCTGACGATCAAGCTTCTTCAGAAACACCATCATTTCCTTCTCGGCCTGCTTGTCGCCATGGGCGCGGGCCGCTTCCAGACCTTGTTCCCACGCATTACGCGCGGCGGCGTGATCGCCCAGCGCCAGATGCGCTTTGCCCAACAGCTTCCAGGCTGCGGAATATTTCGGATCGAAGCCGACACAACGTTCAAAGTGCTCGGCGGCCTTGGCGTTTTCACCCAGATCCAGATAACCCTTGCCCAGGCCGAAGCGCAGCAGGGAGTTATCCACACCCTTGGCGAGCATTTTTTCCAGGGATTCGAGCATCGGTGGATTCCTTTCTTGGGACTGTCAGGCGTTGATGGGGCTTAGTGAGACCGCCTTCGCGAGCAGGCTCGCTCCCACAGGGGAAACGCATTCCAGATGTGGGAGCGAGCCTGCTCGCGAAGGCGCCAGTGCCGTCAGCGCAAACCTCAAAAGAAGCTCAACCCCACATGAAACAGCTTCTCTACATCGCGAATATGCTTTTTATCCACAAGGAACAGGATCACATGGTCGCCTGCTTCGATCACCGTGTCGTCGTGGGCGATGATCACTTGCTCGTTGCGAATGACCGCGCCAATGGTGGTGCCGGGCGGCAGGCCAATCTTCTCGATGGGCTTGCCGATGACCTTGCTCGACTTCGCATCACCGTGGGCAATCGCCTCGATGGCTTCTGCCGCACCGCGGCGCAGTGAGTGCACGCTGACGATATCGCCACGACGCACGTGCGCCAGCAAGGTGCCGATGGTCGCCAGTTGCGGGCTGATGGCGATGTCGATATCGCCGCCCTGAATCAGATCGACGTAGGCCGGGTTGTTGATGATCGTCATGACCTTCTTCGCCCCCAGCCGTTTGGCCAGCAGCGACGACATGATGTTGGCTTCGTCATCGTTGGTGAGGGCGAGGAAGATATCGGCGTCGGCAATGTTCTCCTCCATCAGTAAATCACGATCTGATGCACTGCCCTGCAGCACCACGGTGCTGTCGAGGGTGTCGGAGAGATAACGGCAACGCGCCGGATTCATCTCGATGATCTTCACCTGATAACGGCTTTCGATGGCCTCGGCCAGACGTTCACCGATCTGCCCGCCACCGGCAATGACGATGCGTTTGTAGGTTTCGTCGAGGCGGCGCATTTCGCTCATCACCGCGCGAATATTCTCACGGGCGGCGATGAAAAAGACTTCGTCATCCGCCTCGATCACCGTATCGCCCTGGGGCAGGATCGGCCGGTCACGGCGGAAAATTGCGGCGACGCGAGTCTCGACATTCGGCATGTGCTCACGCAACTGCCGCAGTTGCTGACCCACCAGCGGCCCGCCGTAATAGGCGCGCACCGCTACCAGTTGCGCTGCACCCTCGGCGAAGTCGATCACCTGCAACGCGCCCGGATGCTGGATCAGGCGCTTGATGTAGTTGGTCACCACCTGCTCGGGGCTGATCAGCACGTCGACCGGAATCGCTTCGTTCTGGAACAGTTGCTCCTCGCGATTGAGGTAGGACGCTTCGCGCACCCGGGCGATTTTGGTCGGGGTGTGGAACAGCGTGTGGGCGACCTGGCAGGCGACCATGTTGGTTTCGTCGCTGTTGGTCACCGCCACCAGCATGTCCGCGTCGTCGGCGCCGGCCTGACGCAGCACCGACGGCAGCGAGCCCCGGCCCTGCACGGTGCGGATGTCGAGGCGGTCGCCGAGGTCGCGCAGGCGCTCACCGTCGGTGTCGACTACCGTAATATCGTTGGCCTCGCTGGCCAGATGTTCTGCCAGCGAACCGCCGACCTGTCCTGCACCGAGGATGATGATTTTCATCCAGTCACTCCGTTAAATCCGTTTAGCTGCGTGCGGCAGCAATCTTGATCAGCTTGGCGTAGTAGAACCCGTCATGCCCACCTTGCTGGGCCAGCAGTTGGCGACCATGGGGCTGTTTGATTCCGGCCGACGTGGCCAGATCCAGTTCACGGGCGCCTGGGGTACGCTCAAGGAACGCAGCGATGACTTCGGTATTCTCGGTCGGCAGCGTCGAGCAGGTGGCGTACAGCAGGATGCCGCCGACTTCGAGGGTTTTCCACATCGCGTCGAGCAGTTCGCCTTGCAGTTGCGCGAGGGCGACGATGTCGTCCGGCTGACGGGTCAGCTTGATGTCCGGATGGCGGCGGATCACGCCGGTCGCCGAGCACGGCGCGTCTAGCAGAATGCGCTGGAACGGTTTGCCGTCCCACCACTTTTCGGTATCGCGACCGTCGGCGGCGATCAGTTCGGCGTTCAGACCAAGGCGTTCAAGGTTCTCCTTGACCCGCACCAGACGCTTGGCTTCCAGATCCACCGCCACTACTCCGGCCAGCGCCGGTTCGGCTTCGAGGATGTGGCAAGTCTTGCCGCCCGGCGCGCAGCAGGCGTCGAGCACGCGTTGCCCCGGCGCCAGATCGAGCAGATCGGCGGCCAGTTGCGCCGCTTCGTCCTGCACGCTGATCCAGCCTTCGGCGAAACCTGGCAGGCTGCGCACGTCGGCAGCGGCTTCGAGAATGATGCCGTCGCAACTGTACACACATGGCGTCGCGGCAATCCCGGCCTCCGTCAGCAAGCCGAGATAGGCGTCGCGGCTGTGGTGACGGCGGTTGACCCGCAGGATCATCGGCGGATGCGCATTGTTCGCCTCGCAAATCGCTTCCCACTGCTCCGGCCAGAAGGCCTTCAGGGATTTTTGCAGCCAGCGCGGGTGAGCGGTACGCACCACTGGGTCACGTTCCAGCTCGGCGAAAATCGTTTCGCTTTCGCGCTGGGCATTGCGCAGCACGGCGTTGAGCAGGCCCTTGGCCCAAGGTTTTTTTAGCTTGTCGGCGCAACCGACGGTTTCGCCGATGGCGGCATGGGCCGGCACGCGGGTGTAGAGCAATTGGTAGAGACCGACCAGCAGCAGCGCTTCGACATCGGCGTCGGCAGCCTTGAACGGTTTCTGCAGCAGCTTCTCGGCCAGTGCCGACAGGCGTGGCTGCCAGCGCGCAGTGCCGAAGGCCAGATCCTGAGTGAAGCCGCGATCACGATCCTCGACCTTGTCCAGTTGCGTCGGCAGGGAGCTGTTCAACGAGGCTTTGCCGCTGAGCACGGCGGCGAGTGCCTTGGCGGCGGCCAGACGCGGGTTCATTGCGCGTCCACCGCTGCGCCGAGCACGGTGCCGACAGCGAATTTCTCTCGACGGCTGTTGAACAGGTCGCTGAAGTTCAGCGCCTTGCCGCCGGGCAGTTGCAGGCGGGTCAGGCACAGCGCCCGCTCGCCGCAAGCGACGACCAAACCGTCCTTGCTGGCGCTGAGGATTTCACCCGGCGCGCCTTTACCTTCGGCGAGTGTCGCCGCCAGTACTTTCAGCGCTTCACCGTTGAGGGTGCTGTGGGTGATCGGCCATGGGTTGAAGGCGCGCACCAGGCGTTCCAGCTCAACGGCCGGACGGCTCCAGTCGATGCGTGCTTCGTCTTTGTTCAGCTTGTGCGCGTAAGTGGCGAGCTCATCGTTCTGCACTTCGCCTTCCAGCGTGCCTGCAGCCAGACCGGCAATCGCCTGGACCACGGCGGGCGGGCCCATTTCGGCGAGGCGGTCGTGCAGCGTGCCGCCGGTGTCTTCGCCGGTGATCGGCGTGACGACCTTGAGCAGCATCGGTCCGGTGTCGAGGCCCGCTTCCATGCGCATCACGGTCACGCCGCTTTCCGCGTCACCGTGTTCGACGGCGCGCTGAATCGGCGCCGCACCACGCCAGCGTGGCAGCAAGGAGGCGTGGCTGTTGATGCAGCCCAGACGCGGGATATCCAGCACCACTTGCGGCAGGATCAAGCCGTAGGCGACCACCACCAGCAAGTCCGGCTTCAGTGCGGCCAGTTCAGCCTGAGCGTCAGCGTTGCGCAAGGTCGGCGGCTGCAACACCTGGATATGGTTTTCCAGGGCGAGCTGTTTGACCGGGCTTGGCATCAGTTTTTGCCCGCGACCGGCCGGACGATCCGGTTGGGTGTAGACCGCAACGATCTCGTAAGGGCTTTTCAGCAGGGCCTTGAGGTGTTCGGCGGCGAATTCCGGGGTGCCGGCAAAAACGATGCGCAGTGGCTCAGTCATGAAGGGAGTCTCATAAAAAGAAAAAGGCTTGCCGCAGCAAGCCTTTGAAGAGGGGCATCAAGCGTTCTGGCGGTGCTGCTTTTCCAGTTTCTTCTTGATCCGGTCGCGTTTGAGCGTGGACAGGTAATCGACGAACAATTTGCCGTTGAGGTGGTCGCATTCGTGCTGGATGCAGACCGCGAGCAGGCCTTCGGCGATCAGCTCATAGGGCTTGCCGTCGCGGTCCAGCGCCTTGATCTTGACCTTTTGCGGGCGGTCGACGTTTTCGTAGAAACCCGGTACTGACAGGCAACCTTCCTGGTATTGGTCCATTTCGTCGGTCAGCGATTCGAACTCGGGGTTGATGAACACCCGCGGTTCGGTGCGGTCTTCGGAAAGGTCCATCACGACGATACGTTTGTGCACGTTGACCTGGGTCGCGGCAAGGCCGATGCCCGGCGCTTCATACATTGTTTCAAACATGTCATCGACCAACTGACGCACGTCGTCGTCCACTACAGCCACAGGCTTGGCGATAGTGCGCAGACGCGGGTCCGGGAATTCGAGGATGTTTAAAATGGCCATAGGCTTTGATTGCTGCACACGTTGAGTAAAGTCGGGCGATGGCCTGGCAGGTCCGAAGATGCAGGCTACCGTTGTGAAGCGTAGCTTGTGCATTTTGCACAAGCGAGCCACGGGGGCTCTGACGGTTCACGCGAATGCACATGATAAAGGGATTCACTGCATGAGGAAAACACTACTCGCCCTGCTGCTGTTGGCTTCGGCCGGCGTGGCGCAAGGGCAAGTGCAACTCAGGGATGGTTTTCCACAGCAATACACGGTGGTTTCGGGGGATACGCTCTGGGACATTTCCGGCAAATACCTGCGCGAGCCCTGGCAGTGGCCACAACTGTGGCGGGCCAATCCGCAAATCGAAAACCCCAACCTGATCTATCCCGGCGACACGCTGACGCTCAGTTATGTCGATGGCCAGCCACGTCTGACCCTTAATCGCGGCGAGTCGCGCGGCACCATCAAGCTCTCGCCACGCATTCGCACCAGCCCGGTGGCCGAGGCTATTCCGAGCATTCCGCTGAAATCCATCAACAGCTTTTTGCTGAGCAACCGCATCGTCGACAAGGTCGAGGACTTCGACAAGGCGCCGTACATCGTTGCCGGCGATGCCGAACGCGTGCTCAGCGGTACCGGTGACCGGATCTTCGCGCGCGGCCATTTCGACCCGGATCAACCGGTCTACGGCATCTTCCGTCAGGGCAAGGTCTACACCGATCCACAGACCAAGGAGTTCCTGGGAATCAACGCCGACGACATCGGCGGCGGCGAAATCGTCGCCACTGAAGGCGACGTCGCCACCCTCGCCCTGCAACGCACCACCCAGGAAGTGCGCCTTGGCGACCGTTTGTTCAGCGGCGAAGAGCGCTCGATCAACTCGACCTTCATGCCCAGCGCGCCAACGACCAGCATCAACGGCGTGATCATCGATGTGCCGCGCGGTGTCACCCAGATCGGCGTGATGGACGTGGTCACCCTGAACAAGGGCAAGCGCGACGGTCTGGCCGAAGGCAACGTGCTGGTGGTAATGAAAACCGGTGAAACCGTGCGCGACCGCATCACTGGCCAGCCGCTGAAAATTCCCGATGAACGCGCCGGGTTGCTGATGGTGTTCCGCACCTACGACAAACTCAGCTACGGCCTCGTCCTCAACGCATCGCGCTCGCTCGCGGTGCTCGACAAGGTGCGCAATCCGTAAGCGTGCTTCACAAGTTACCAACAGAGTTATCCACAGCTTGTTCCGAATGGTTCGGGGCTTATAACGATCAAGGATGATCCATCATGTTGCCTGTCTGTACGCCGGTTTCCCCGGCGGAACTGGAAGCGCGTCTGCGCCTGCACCGCTTGCCGGATGTTGGCCCGAAGCGTTTTGCCAAGTTGCTCGAAGCCTTCGGCTCGGCCTCCAAAGCCATCAGCGCGCCGGCCAGCGCCTGGCGTTCTCTCGGTTTGCCGGCGGCGTGCGCCGAAGCGCGGCGCTGCCCCGAAGTTCGCGACGGCGCCAGCCATGCAATGCGCTGGCTAGAGCGTCCGGATCAGCATTTGCTGATGTGGGACCAACCCGATTACCCCGCATTGCTGGCGCAGATTCCCGACCCGCCGCCAATGTTGTTCGTGGCCGGTGATCCGCAGATTCTGGAAAAACCGCAACTGGCGATGGTTGGCAGTCGCCGGGCATCGCGTCCGGGCATGGACACCGCAGCGGCATTTTCCCGCAGTCTCGCCGGGGCCGGTTTTGTCATCACCAGCGGCCTGGCGCTAGGCATCGATGCCGCTGTGCATCAGGCCGCGCTGGATGTTGGCGGGTTGACGGTCGGTGTCCTCGGCACGGGGCTGGAAAATTTTTATCCACAGCGCAACCGCCGCCTGGCTGACGCGATGATTGCATCCGGCAGCGCAGTGCTTTCCGAGTTTCCGCTGGATGCCGGGCCAACGGCGAGCAACTTCCCGCGACGTAACCGCATCATCAGCGGTTTGTCCCTCGGCGTGCTGGTGGTCGAGGCCAGCGTCGCCAGCGGTTCGCTGATCACCGCACGGCTGGCGGCGGAACAGGGACGCGAGGTTTACGCGATTCCCGGTTCGATCCATCACCCCGGCGCTCGCGGTTGCCATCAGCTGATCCGCGATGGCGCGGTGCTGGTGGAAACCATTGAGCACATCCTCGAAGCCTTGCGTGGTTGGCAGCATCTGCCGCTATCCACTGACACGGCGAAAGCCGATCACCCGTTGCTCATCCTGCTCCATGCTGCCCCGCACACCAGCGAAGGCTTGGCTGACAGCAGCGGCTGGACGTTGCCCAAAGTGCTGGCGGCACTCACCGAACTGGAAATGGATGGCCGTGCAGTGTGCGAAAACGGTCGCTGGTTGGCCAGGACACGCTAGGTTTTACAAGGAAGATCGGTAAACTGCGCGAAACCTGTTTGCGGAGAGTTTTTTCATGGTTAACAGTTGGCGTGTGCAACAAGCCGCACGAGAGATTCGCGCCGGGGCGGTGATTGCCTATCCAACCGAAGCCGTCTGGGGGCTGGGTTGCGACCCATGGAACGAAGAGGCCGTGGATCGGTTGCTGGCGATCAAGAATCGTTCGGTGGTCAAAGGCCTGATTCTGGTTGCCGACAACATTCGCCAGTTCGACTTTCTGTTCGAAGACTTCCCGCAAGAATGGATCGACCGCATGGCCAGCACCTGGCCGGGGCCGAACACCTGGCTGGTGCCGCATCAGGGCTTGCTCCCGGAATGGGTGACCGGCATGCACGACACCGTCGCACTGCGGGTCAGTGATCATCCGCAAGTACGCGATCTGTGCTCGATGGTCGGGCCGTTGATTTCGACCTCAGCCAACCCGCAGGGACGCCCGGCGGCGCGCACGCGATTGCGTGTCGAGCAGTATTTCCGTGGGCAGATCGATCTGATACTGGGCGGGCAACTGGGTGGGCGCAAGAACCCCAGCGTGATTCGTGATCTGGCGACCGGCAAAGTCATTCGTCCCGACTGATTCAGCCTCGAACATTTGTAACGTGGGTACTCCTCGCCTTGATGGCGAGGAGTACTACACGTGCCTGCGAATTATCCTGCAATGATGCTGATTGCTGCGTCGGAAAAATCATCAACTATCTGAATCAACTGAATTTTCCCACCTGATTATCAGACCGCGTTTCGTGGCGGTATCGCCAAAAGCAACCATCCTTTCCCTGCACTCGAAACACTTCGATAAGTTAAGGTCTGCGGAGAAAGAATGGACACTACGGATTTGCAACTCACGGATTACCTGCAGGCGCTCCAGGTGACGTTAAACAGTCATCAGGAGGGTTGCCGTATCGTGATGCTTGAAGCGGGGTCGGATACCCAGGTGTTCGATCGGTTTATCGATCGGCAATTTCGGCTTCGGCTGCAGCATTACATGCTGACGTCCAGGGCGCGGATGCTCGAAACCCGACTGGCGACACGGTCGCGCAGTACCCACTTTCTGCTGTATCGGCACGAGCAACTGCTGGCGGTATTGAGGGCCACTCCGGCGCCGTTCGAGTGGGCATCACTGGCGCAGCAACATGTTTCGCCCACGGTGGCGTTGTCACGCCATGTCGAACTCAGTCGCTTGATCTCGTACGCGCCCAGCCAACAGCCCATTGCCGTCGACAGTCTGCTGGCGGCCGCTGCCGAGTGGGCCATAAAACAGGGCTATCTAGGTGTCACCGCGTTGTGCAGGGCATCGCAGCTGCGCCTGTACCAGCGTTTCGGTCTGATGCCGGTCGCCTCCAATCCCTTGCATATCGAACAGCGCGCACGCGGGGATTACTGGGTGTTGTCAGCCGAGTGGCGGCAAATCCTCGCCGCGTTGCAACAGCCTGATTCCGCGACTGTCGGTCATTGGGCGCCAAGACCGTTGGCGGCTCATCCACCGCAGTACTGAACACGCTCGAAGCGTCCTGTCAGTCATGGTTCTGAAACCCTGACTGGCAGGACGCCGGGAGGTATCAAGGCAGCAGGATGGTGGAACCGGTAGTGCGCCGCGCCGACAGCTCGGTTTGCGCCTTCGCCGCATCAGCCAGTGGATAACGCTGGCTGACGTCCACCTTCAACTTGCCGCTGATGATCATCTCGAACAGCTCATCGGCCATTCGCTGCAGGTTTTCGGCGTTGTTGGCATAAGTCGCCAGCGTCGGCCGGGTCACGTACAGCGAACCCTTGGCGGAGAGAATCCCCAGATTCACGCCGTCCACCGCACCGGAGGCATTGCCGAAGCTCACCACCAGGCCACGCGGCGACACGCTGTCGAGGGACGTCAGCCAGGTGTCCTTGCCAACACCGTCATAGACCACCGGGACTTTCTTGCCATCGGTCAATTCCAGCACGCGCTGGGCAACGTTTTCGTGGCTGTAATCGATAGTCGCCCAGGCGCCATTGGCCTTGGCCAGTTCGGCTTTCTCTTTGGAGCTGACGGTGCCAATCAGCTTCACGCCTAACGCTTTGGCCCATTGGCAGGCCAGTGAACCGACACCGCCGGCCGCCGCGTGGAACAGAATGGTTTCGCCAACCTTGAGTTCATAGGTCTGGCGCAGCAGGTATTGCACGGTCAGGCCTTTGAGCATTACACCGGCAGCCGTTTCGAAACTGATTTCGTCGGGCAGATGCACCAGATTGTCCTGGGGCAGCACATGCAATTCGCTGTAGGCCCCCAACGGGCCGCTGCCATAGGCCACGCGATCACCGACCTTGAACCGGGTGACGTCGCTGCCCACGGCATCGACGATCCCCGCACCTTCAGCACCCAGGCCGGACGGCAAGGCGGGCGGTGCGTACAGACCGCTGCGGAAATAGGTGTCGATGAAGTTCAGGCCGATCGCCTTGTTCGCCACGCGGACTTGATTGGGGCCGGGCGCGGCGGGTTGGTAATCAACATATTCGAGCACTTCGGGGCCGCCGTGGGCGCGGAACTGGATACGCTTTGCCATCTGCCTGCTCTCCTTGGGTCTTTTGTGAGCCCCCTATCCAACTCCCATGCTTGATCTTCGTCAACTGCGGCGGGCTGTTGTGCGGTGGTATGCTACGCGCCCATTTGCGTCGCCCGTCTGCCGGGGCGCCGCCCGATTCAAGGTGAAGCCATGACGACCCGCACCGACGCCGTAAAGGCCTATCTGCTCGACCTGCAAGACCGCATCTGCGCGGCTCTCGAAACCGAAGACGGCGGCACGCGCTTCGTCGAAGACGCCTGGACCCGGCCCGCCGGCGGTGGCGGTCGTACTCGCGTGATCGAGAACGGCACGGTAATCGAAAAGGGCGGTGTCAACTTTTCCCACGTCTTCGGCAGTGGTCTGCCACCGTCGGCCAGCGCCCATCGCCCGGAATTGGCTGGCCGCGGTTTCGAAGCCCTTGGCGTGTCCCTGGTGATCCACCCGCACAACCCGCATGTGCCGACGTCCCACGCCAACGTGCGCTTTTTCATCGCCGAGAAGGAGGGTGAAGAGCCGGTCTGGTGGTTCGGCGGCGGCTTTGACCTGACCCCGTATTACGGCAATGAAGAAGATTGCGTTCACTGGCACCGCGTTGCCGAGCAGGCTTGCGCGCCGTTTGGCCCGGACGTCTACCCGCGCTACAAGGCCTGGTGTGACACCTACTTCCACATCAAGCATCGCCACGAACCGCGCGGCATTGGCGGTTTGTTCTTCGATGACCTGAACGAGTGGGACTTCGATACCAGCTTCGCTTTTATGCGGGCCATCGGCGACGCCTACATCGATGCTTATCTGCCGATCGTGCAGCGCCGCAAAAACGATGCGTTTACCGCTCAGCAGCGTGAATTCCAGGAATTCCGCCGTGGCCGTTACGTCGAGTTCAACCTGGTGTATGACCGTGGCACCTTGTTCGGTCTGCAATCGGGCGGGCGTACCGAGTCGATCCTGATGTCGTTGCCGCCGCAAGTGCGCTGGGGCTATGACTGGAAAGCCGAGCCTGGCAGCGAAGAAGCACGCCTGACCGAGTACTTCCTGCAAGACCGCGACTGGCTGGCCGAGGCCTGAGGACATCTGATGGATCGTTACGTCGTTTTCGGCAACCCGATCGGCCACAGCAAATCGCCGATGATTCACAAGCTGTTCGCCGAGCAGACCGGCCAGCAGCTCGACTACAGCACCTTGCTGGCGCCGCTCGACGATTTCGCCGGCTGCGCCACGGCGTTTTTCCAGGAGGGTCGCGGCGCCAACGTCACTGTGCCGTTCAAGGAAGACGCCTATCGTCTGGCCAATAGCCTGACCGCTCGCGCACAACGGGCTGGCGCGGTGAACACCTTGAGCAAACTGGCCGACGGCTCACTCCTCGGTGATAACACTGACGGCGCCGGACTGGTGCGCGATCTGACGGTGAACGCCGGGTTCAGTCTGACCGGCAAACGCATTCTGCTGCTCGGTGCCGGTGGTGCGGTGCGCGGTGTGCTGGAACCGTTGCTGGCGGAACAACCGGCCTCGGTGATCATCGCCAATCGTACGGTGGACAAGGCTGAGTTGCTGGCGGAATTGTTCTGCGACCTCGGGCCGGTCTCGGCCAGTGGTTTCGACTGGTTGCGCGAGCCGGTGGACGTGATCATCAACGCCACGTCGGCCAGTCTTACTGGTGATGTGCCGCCGATTGCACCGAGCCTGATCGAGCCGGGCAAGACCCTGTGCTACGACATGATGTACGGCAAAGAGCCGACGGCGTTCTGCCGCTGGGCCAGTGAACATGGCGCGGCGGTGGCGATGGATGGCTTGGGGATGTTGGCGGAGCAGGCGGCTGAGGCGTTTTTCCTGTGGCGTGGTGTGCGCCCTGATACCGCACCGGTACTCGCCGAGTTGCGTCGACAATTAACCCTCTAAAAGCTTCGCGAGCAAGCTCGCTCCCACAGTGGAATGCGATCAAATGTGGGAGCGAGCTTGCTCGCGAATGGCCTCACCACCGATTCTGGGTCAGTCTTCAAACCGGATCGGACATTTCTCCGGCCCTTCCAGCTTCCGCAACTCCTCCACCACCTGCGGCCGCGCCCGGCGCAAGGTCAGGCTGCGATTCTGGCCAAGCAAGCGCCGCGCCTCCTGATGCAGCATTTCCACCCCCGAATAGTCGATGAAGTTGATCTGCTGCGCCTCGATCACCACCCGCGTGCCATGCATACGTTGCAGGCGTACTTGCAGGTAATGGCTGGCGCCGAAAAAGATCGATCCGCCGACACGCAACACATCGTCTTCGCCGTCGCGCCAGTGCTGCACGCGCGGTTGCGAAGTGCGCTTGAGGTAGAAGAACAGCGAGGCCAGCACACCGGCATAAATCGCCGTCTGCAATTCCAGTAGCAAAGTCGCGAGGCAGGTCAGCGCCATGACCACAAACTCGGCGCGGCTGACACGCAGCAATGCGCGAATGCCTCGGTGGTCGACCAGCCCCCAGGCAATCAACAGAATGCTCCCGGCCATCGCCGGGATCGGAATGTGCGCGATCAGCCCCGCACCAAAAATTGCGAACAACGCCACCCAGATTGCCGAAAACACTCCGGCCAGCGGCGAGCAAGCGCCTGCCTCGTAACTGAGGCCCGAGCGGGTGAACGACCCGGCCGACAGCGACCCGGAAAAGAACGCCCCGAGAATATTCGACAAGCCCTGTGCACGGACTTCCTGATTGGCATCAAGCAATTGCTGCGACCGCGCCGAAATCGAGCGTGCAATAGACAGACTGGTAACCAGGCCGAGCATGCCCACCGCCACGGCACTGGGCAGCAACCGCAGGATCAAATCCAGATCCAGCGGCAATCCACTGAACGGCGGCAAACGCCCGACAAACGCGCTGACCAGATGCACATGGCCGAACACGCCCGGCCACAACCACACCAGCAAACTGGCCAGCACCAGTGTGATCAACAGCGTCGGCCAGCGCGGCAACAGGTGTTTGAGCAGCAGACCGACGACCACCGTGGCCAAACCCAACACCAGCGAAGGTTTATCCACAGCCCGCAGGTGTTGCAGCAGATCCATCAAACTGGCCAGCGCCGTGGCTTTTGCCGGCAACTCCAGGCCCAGCAGGTTTGGCAATTGCCCGATAGCAATCACCACCGCGGCGCCAAGGGTGAACCCCAGCACCACCGAATGCGAGACGAAATTCACCAGCGCGCCAAAGCGCAGCAAACCGAGCAGCCACTGGAATATCCCCGCAAGCAAGGTCAGCAGCAGGATCAGGGTGATGTAGTCCTGCGAGGCTGGAACCGCTAAAGGGCTGACACTGGCAAACAGCACAATCGAAATCGCTGCCGTCGGACCGCAGATCAAATGCCACGACGAACCCCACAGGCAGGCGATCAGCACCGGAATGATTGCGGCGTAGAGGCCGTACTCGGGTGGCAGACCGGCGATCAACGCGTAGGCAATCGACTGGGGGAGCGCAAGAATCGCCCCGCTGAGGCCGACGATCAGATCCCGTCCGACGCTGGCGCGGGTTTGTCGCGGCAACCAGGTGAGGAAGGGGAAGAGAGAGTGGCGGCTGGGGAAGGCCATGGGTCCTCGCGGTTGGGTTTTGTTCAAGGTTATCAGGGTGCCAGGGGAAAGGCCCCTCACCCTAACCCTCTCCCAAGGGAGAGGGGACTGACCGTGGTGTTTATTCAAGATTCACCGACCTGCGATTTCAGAGTTGAACGCAAGTTTTGAATCCAACAGATATCGGCTCCCTTTCCCCCTCGCCCCTCTGGGGAGAGGGCTGGGGTGAGGGGGCAAAAATCTCGAGCCGAGCACAATTCCAGCCACCCCACGATCAAAGCTTCGCTTTCACCGCCGCCAACGCATCCTTCCCGTCAGACGTCTTGACGCCATCCAGCCACTTATCCAACACCGCCGGATTTGCCTTGATCCAAGCCTTCGCCGCCTCGGCATTGCTGACCTTTTTGTTCACCACCTCAGCCATGATGCTGTTCTCCATCTCCTGCGTGAACGACAGATTGGTCAGCAATTTACCCACATTCGGACACGCCTCGGCGTAGCCCTTGCGCGTTAACGTAAACACGCTGCCGGTGTCGCCAAAGTACTTCTCGCCACCCTTGAGGTAATGCATCTTCAACTGCACGTTCATCGGGTGCGGCGTCCAGCCGAGGAAGGTGACGAATTTCTGTTTCTTCACCGCCCGCGACACTTCAGCCAGCATCGCCTGTTCGCTGGATTCGATCAGCTTCCACTGGCCCATGTCGAAGTCGTTCTTCTTGATGATTTCCTGCAGCGAGATATTCGCCGGCGCACCCGAACCGATGCCGTAGATCTTGCGCTCGAACTTGTCCGCGTATTTGTTCAGGTCGGCAAAGTTATGCACACCCGCGTCCCACACGTAGTCCGGCACGGCGAGGGTGAATTCGGTGCCGTCGAGGTTCTTCGCCAGTTGCGTGACATCGCCGGTGGCGACGAACTTGTCATAGAAACCCTGCTGCGCCGGCATCCAGTTGCCGAGAAACACGTCCACCTGGCCGTCCTTCAAACCACCGAAGGTGATCGGCACCGCGAGGGTGTCGACCTTGGCCTTGTAGCCCATGCCGTCCAGCAGAAACCCGGTGATGGCGTTGGTCGCGGCGATGTCGCTCCAGCCCGGATCGGCCATTTTCACGGTGTCGCAGCTTTGCTCAGCGAAGGCCGAGGCGCTGCTCAGCGCGAGCAGGCCGATCGTCACTACTGTGGATAACTTACGCATGGACTTCCCCTTAACATTATTGGTTTTGGCAGGGTTGTGGATAACGTGCTTTGCGTTCCAGATCGTCGAGGTCGATGTGGTTGCGCATGTATTGCTGACTGGCGTCCACCAGTGGCTGGTGATCCCAGCTCTTCAGCTTGCCGAGGGTCAACGCGTCGGCGACAAATCGGCGGCGGCGCTGGCTCGCGAGGACCTCCCGGTGAATCGACTGAATGTCCCATTTGGCCCGTGCTTCGGCGAGAAAATCGTCGAACAGCGGGCGATGTTGCGGCGATTGGCTGAGTTCTTCCAGTTCATGCGGATCGTTATCTACGTCGAAGAGTAGGCAAGGGTCGCTTTCACTGTAGATAAATTTGTAGGCGCCGCGACGGATCATCATCAGCGGGCTGATGGTGCCTTCGGCCATGTATTCGCCGAACACTTCGTCATGACCGCCCTGCCCTCGCAGGTGCGAAACCAGTGAGCGGCCATCCAGTGGCAGGCCCGGTTCCAGCGTGCCGCCGGCCAATTCGACGAAGGTTGGCAACAGGTCTGCGGTCGATACGGCAGCGCTGACACGCCCGGCATCGAACTGGCCTGGAGCACTTATCAACAGGGGGACGCGGGCCGCCATTTCGTACCAGTGCATTTTGTACCAAAGGCCCTTTTCGCCGAGCATGTCGCCGTGGTCACCGGAGAAGACAATAATTGTGTCTTCGATCAGCCCGGTTTCTTCGAGGGTTTCCAGAAGTTTGCCGACGTTGGCGTCGATATAGCTGCATGCACCGAAATATGCCCGGCGTGCATCGCGAATCTTATCCACAGGCAGTGGCTTGTCCCACAGGTCATAAACCTTGAGCAGCCGCTGTGAGTGCGGATCGAGTTCGTGTTGATCCGGGGTTGTAGGCAACGGGATATCGGCATCGTCGTACAAATCCCAGAACGCCTTGGGAATGGTGTACGGGTCGTGTGGGTGAGTCATCGATACTGTCAGGCAGAACGGCTGATCGCCGTCCTCGCGGATGTGATCGAACAGATATTGCTGTGCCTTGAACACCACCTCTTCATCGAAATCCAGTTGATTGGTGCGCACACATGGCCCGGCCTGCAGCACCGAAGACATGTTGTGGTACCAGCTCGGCCGTACATCCGGCTCATCCCAGTTCACGGCCCAACCGTAATCGGCCGGGTAGATATCACTGGTCAGGCGTTCTTCATAACCGTGCAACTGGTCCGGACCGCAGAAGTGCATCTTGCCGGATAGCGCGGTGCGGTAGCCGAGGCGGCGCAAGTAATGGGCATAAGTCGGCACATCGGCAGGGAAATCGGCGGCGTTGTCGTAGGCGCCGATCTTGCTCGGCAACTGGCCGCTGACCAGGGTGAACCGCGATGGCGCGCACAACGGGCTGTTGCAGTAAGCGGCATCGAACACCACGCCTTGGGCGGCGAGGCGGGAAAGATTCGGCAGTTTGATCGGCGATGGGCCGTAGAACGGCAACATTGGCGCGGCCATCTGATCGGCCATGATGAAAAGAATATTCTTGCGCTTCATGTGATCGCGGCATTCCATAGTAAATATTTATGCGACATTGCTGCGATCGAGCATGGAGTCCATGCTTTATCCGGTAAAGCCCGCGCCAGACAATGACTAGGATAAGCACAGCTTATGTATGAAGCCTTGGGTGATCTGTCCCTCGACCTGTTGCGCGCCTTTGAGGCGGCCGCTCGCCAGCGCAGCTTTACCGCAGCGGCGGTAGAGCTTGGCACCACGCAACCAGCGATCAGTCAGCAGATCAAACGGCTGGAAGAACAACTCGGTACGCGACTATTTGATCGCATTTACCGTGGGATCGAGCTGACCGAAGTCGGCGCGATACTGTTTGAGCAAGTTACTCTCGGTTTACAGAATATCGATGCAGGATTGAGCACGATCAGCGCACAGCAACAACATGAAGTCCTGCAAGTTGCCACCGACTTTGCCTTCGCTGCTTATTGGCTGATGCCGCGCCTGCACCGCTTTCATGAAGCTAACCCGCAGGTCGACGTCAGCCTGGTGACCAGCGAACGCAACCACAACATGCTGCGCACCGATATCGACGTGGCGATCCTGTTCGGTGATGGTCGTTTCAAGCAGGGCGAAAGCCATTGGTTGTTCAGCGAAGAAGTATTCCCGGTGTGCAGCCCGCAATTGCTCAAGGATCGCGCCCTGCCCTTGCCTGCTCACGCACTGCTGGAGTTCCCGTTGCTGCACCTGCGTGGGGAAAACAGCAGCAACTGGTTTGACTGGAGTGGTCTGTTCCGTGAACTCGGTATCAATACGCCGCCGGCGCCGGGGCAATTGCGCTTCGACAATTACACGTTGTTGATTCAAGCGGCGATTGGCGGTCAAGGCGTAGCGATTGGCTGGCGGCACCTTGTGGATAACTTGCTGAGTCAGGGTTTGCTGTGCCGCCCCATCGCCGAAACGACCTTGTCGCGCCTCGGTTATTACGTGGTGCTGCCCCAGCGCAAACGTCGGGGCGCGTTGATTCAACAGTTTGTCGATTGGTTAATGGCGGAACAGGCGAGCAGCGCGCAATCCCTCAACGGTTTGACGTTGCCGTCGATCGCGGTTTGAAGATCTTTTACGAATCTGAAGCCGCAACGAAATTCACATGCTGCCCTATATGCAAATTCAGCCGTAGCTCATCGGCAATCCCCACCGCCACGCGGTTCAGCCGCTCCAATGGCTCGGCCAGACCCGGTTCGAGATTGCCGCCGACCTGGCTGAAATGCTCAATGGTCAGCCCGGCCACGCCGTGTGGCGCATTGACCAGTGTCCAGTGCAGCGGGCTGCTTTGCACGGCTTCGCGAATTTCTTCGGCAACATGGCGTTGCAGGCGATCATCGACGTCCGGCTCATCGAGTACGGCAAAATCCCCCACCAGAAACAGCCGCGAAACGTTGGCGGCTTGCAGTCCATCGACCAATGCATCGACGGCCAGCACCTGCTCGACGGGGCCGAGTACGACAGAGCGCTCAACGTGATCGCTGCTGAATGGCAAACCTGGCGCATCCAATAAGCAGATGACCACCGAACTGCCGGCCACACTTTGATTGACCCTCTCGGAGTCGAACAGATCGCCGCTCTTGGTGCGTAGTCCGGGACGCGGCGCAAGTGCGGTCAGATCGTCGAGAATGGCGATGACTTCATGCTGACGACGCAGCAACTCAGCCATCAACGCGCTGCCCAGGCTACTCATGGCACCATAGAGCACCACTTTTACCGCCGGGGTTTCGGCATTTTTCATGGCTGATCCCTTTTCTTATCCCTTGTATGACGTGTGACATACGGGCAACGCCGAGGGTTCGAACCGATTTCCGAGGGCTTCAGATGCAAGCGATCAAGGGCTACCACGCCCACGTCTATTTCGACGCCAGCACCATTGAACAGGCACGGGCCTTGTGCGAGCAGGCCGCGCAGTTATTTCCAGTGAAAATGGGCCGCGTTCACGAACGTCCGGTCGGTCCGCATCCGGACTGGAGCTGCCAGTTGGCCTTCGGCCCCGAGTTGATCAGCGATGTGCTGCCGTGGCTGGTGTTGAACCGCAAAGGTCTGGTGGTGTTTCTGCACCCGGACACCGGCGATGACCTGCTCGACCACACCGAACACGCAATCTGGATGGGCGCGATGCGGTCGCTGGATCTGTCTGTTTTCTGATCAGATCGTTTCTTCGGCTTCGCCCGGCAGATGCTCGTCCAGGTGCAGCCAGGGCAATTGGCTGTCGGTCCAGATGTGTCGTTCGGCGGGCGCCAGCTCGGGTTGATCGAGGGTGGCGATGGTCACGTCGATACTCTGTGGGCTGAGCAACGTCACCAACGCCAGTTGCGCGCCGCACTGTGGGCAAAAGAACCGCGTACAACTGGCAGACGAGTCGTAACGCGACGGCGTACCGACCAGCCATTGGAAACTGGAGGCTGGCACCGTGATCCACGTCGTGACGATGCCGCCGCTGACCTTGCGGCAAATCGAACAATGGCAATGGGCTATGTCCTGCAACGCCCCGCTGAACTGATAACGAATGTGTCCGCAGTGGCAGCCTCCGCTGTGCGATTGGCTCATCTCGAAAGCTCCCCTTCCCGTGTTTATTGACTCTAGATCGCATCCGACGGCCGGTTGACCGTTCATTCAAAGCTTTCTGCAGCGAAAGGTAGCTGAAAGCTTGCCCGATTAGGATCGCCTCACTTCCGGCAACAGACCGGTTGGCCAATGCGTGTGATACCTCGCACTAAAGGCCCAATTAACAACAACAATGGTGATTCTGATGTCCTCTGTAGCCCGCCTTTACGCTGTCACTCCGCCCGTACGTCTCGTGCTTCCCGTTCTGCGCTGATCGGCCCGATCTGCTCATTTAACTAGCCGCGCTACGCCTGGAGTATTCCCATGCTGACTTTCCTTGGCTTCGCCATGGTCATCACGTTCATGTTCCTGATCATGACCAAGCGCCTGTCCGCGCTGATCGCTCTGATCATCATCCCGATCGTCTTCGCCCTGTTCGGCGGCTTTGCACCGAAGATCGGCCCGATGATGCTCGAAGGCATCACCAAGCTCGCGCCGACTGGCGTGATGCTGATGTTCGCCATTCTCTATTTCGCCCTGATGATCGACTCCGGCCTGTTCGACCCGGCCGTGCGCAAGATCCTCAAACTGGTCAAGGGCGACCCGCTGAAGGTTTCGGTCGGCACCGCCGTACTGGCGCTCGTCGTTTCCCTCGATGGTGACGGCGCGACCACTTACATGATCTGCGTGGCCGCCATGCTGCCGCTGTACAGCCGCATCGGCATGAGCCCGCGGATCATGGCCGGTCTGATCATTCTCGCCGGCGGCGTGATGAACATGACTCCATGGGGTGGCCCGACTGCCCGCGCCGCGAGTGCGCTGCACGTTGACCCGTCGGACATCTTCGTACCGATGATCCCGGCGATGGCCGCGGGTGTGGTCGCGATTCTGGTTATCGCTTATTTCTACGGCAAACGTGAACGTGCGCGTCTGGGTGAGCTGCATCTGGTTGGCGATGATATCGATCACAGCGAAATCAGCGTGTCGCAGTTCCCGGATGCCCGCCGTCCAAAACTGATCTGGTTCAACGGCGCCCTGACCTTCGGCCTGATGTGCACCCTGATCGCTGGCCTGCTGCCGCTGCCGGTTCTATTCATGGTCGCGTTCAGTATTGCCATGATCGTCAACTACCCTTGCCTGCAGATGCAGAAGGATCGCGTTGCGGCTCACGCCGGTAGCGTGCTGGCAGTGGTCGGGCTGATCTTTGCGGCGGGTATCTTCACCGGTATCCTGAGCGGCACCGGCATGGTCGATGCGATGTCGAAGAGCCTGTTGGCGGTGATTCCGGATTTCCTCGGCCCTTACCTGGCCGTGATCACGGCGCTGGTGAGCATGCCGTTCACCTTCTTCATGTCCAACGATGCGTTCTACTATGGCGTGTTGCCGGTGTTGGCCGAAGCCGCCAGCCACTACGGGATCACCGCAGTGGAAATGGCCCGTGCCTCGATCGTCGGTCAGCCCGTCCACTTGCTGAGCCCGTTGGTGCCATCGACCTATCTGTTGGTGGCCCTGGCCGGTATTGATTTTGGTGACCACCAGCGTTTCACCCTGAAATGGGCGATCCTGGTATGTATCTGCATTCTGATTGCTGCACTGCTGTTGGGGACTTTCCCGGTGTTCAGCACTCTATAAGCCCACGACTCACCGTTTCGGGTCCTGGCTTCGCGGTTTGAAGCCCGGGCCTTTTTCGGTTTAACACTCGCTCAAAGGAATACACATGGATTGGCTGACCAACCCCGAAATCTGGGTTGCCTTCTTTACCCTGACCGCCCTGGAAATCGTTCTGGGCATCGATAACATCATCATGATTTCGATCCTGGTCAGCCGCATGCCCAAACACATGCAACAGCGCACCCGGATCTTCGGTCTTGGCCTGGCCATGATCACCCGCATCCTGTTGCTGCTGTCGATCACCTGGGTCATGCGCCTCACCGCCGACCTGTTCGAAGTGTTCGGCCAAGGCATTTCCGGCCGTGACCTGATCCTGTTCTTCGGTGGTCTGTTCCTGCTGTGGAAGAGCTCGCAAGAGATGTACCACGCGCTGGAAGGCGAAGACGAAAGCGACGAAACCCCGGGCGGCAAGGGTGGCAACTTCCTCTACACCATCATCCAGATCGCGATCATCGACATCGTCTTCTCGCTGGATTCGGTGATCACGGCGGTGGGCATGGTGTCCCACGTGCCGGTGATGGTCGCGGCGATCGTCGTGGCGGTGCTGGTGATGATGCTGGCCTCGGGCAAGATCAGCGAGTTCATCGACAAACACCCGTCGCTGAAGATGCTGGCGCTGTCGTTCCTGCTGGTGGTCGGCACCGTGCTGATTGCCGAGTCGTTCGACGTGCATGTGCCGAAGGGCTACGTCTACTTCGCCATGGCGTTCTCGCTGGCCGTGGAAGCGATCAACATCAAGCTGCGCGGCGCAATGGCCAAGAAAAAACAGCAGCAAGACCCGGTGAAACTGCGCAAGGACATCCCGGGCCAGTAACCCGGTAGTCCAGACGCACGCAATACCCCTGTGGGAGCGAGCTTGCTCGCGAAGGCTTCGTGTCAGTCGACAGAAATGTTGGCTAGCCCACCGCTTTCGCGAGCAAGCTCGCTCCCACATTTGTTTTGAGTAACACAGGGGGAACGTGTCGGATTCAGGTGGGTGAATGAACCCGTTTTCATGACACTTTTGTTTCAATCGACACTTTAGCTGTGCAATGCTGGCGCCCAGACCGTTAGCCAACTACAGCTTAAGTATCAAAAACGTAGAAACCGCGCGGTACCGTCAACTTGCCTCTCTGAGGCACTGCTATTACAGGGGGTCTGCATGCTCACCCTGCTCAATCTGCTTTCCGCCGTCGCCCTGTTGATCTGGGGCACGCACATCGTTCGAACCGGCATCCTGCGGGTGTACGGCACCAATCTGCGCCATCTGATCGGCCAGAACATGTCCAAGCGCTGGCTGGCCTTTGTCGCCGGCATCGTCGTTACCGCGATGGTGCAGAGCAGCAATGCCACGGCCATGCTCGTGACCTCTTTCGTCGGCCAGGGCCTGATGGCGCTGACCCCGGCGCTGGCGACCATGCTCGGCGCCGACGTCGGTACCGCGCTGATGGCGCGGGTGCTGACGTTTGACTTGTCGTGGCTGTCGCCGCTGCTGATTTTCCTCGGGGTGATTTTCTTTCTGTCGCGCAAACAGACGCGGCTCGGGCAGATGGGCCGGGTCTGCATCGGTCTGGGGCTGATCATTCTCGCGCTGCAATTGATCGTCGAGGCCGCCGCACCGATCACCCACGCGCAAGGGGTCAAGGTGATCTTCGCCTCGCTGACCGGCGATATCCTTCTCGACGCCTTGGTCGGCGCGTTGTTCGCGATGATTTCCTACTCGAGCCTCGCCGCCGTGTTGCTCACCGCGACACTGGCCGGCGCCAGTGTGATCAGTCTGCCGGTGGCGATCGGCCTGGTGATCGGCGCCAATATTGGCAGCGGCATTCTTGCGTTCATGAGCACCAGCATGCAGAACGCGGCCGGGCGGCAAGTGGCGCTGGGCAGTCTGCTGTACAAACTGATCGGCTTGCTGCTGATCATTCCGGTACTCGATCCGTTGGTGCACTGGATCGACAGCCTCGATTTCAGCCCGCAGGAAATGGTCATCGGCTTTCACCTGCTCTACAACACCGCGCGCTGCCTGATTCTTCTACCAAGCGTCGGGCCGATGGCACGCCTGTGTGCTTGGCTGCTGCCGGAGCGGCCGGAGGTCAACGGCACCGCCAAACCACGCCATCTCGACGCGACCGCGCTGGTCACACCGAGCCTGGCGTTGGCCAACGCCGCGCGGGAAACCCTGCGCATGGGCGATCTGCTCGACAACATGCTCGACGCGACCCTCGATGTGCTGCGCGGCAAGCAGACCGCCGTCACCCAGGAAATGCGCCGATTGACCGACGACGTCGAAGCGCTGTACAGCGCAATCAAACTGTACCTGGCGCAGATGCCCCGCGAAGACCTCGGCGAGCAGGACAGTCGGCGCTGGGCCGAAATCATCGAGCTGGCGATCAATCTGAAACTGGCCGCCGATTTGATCGAACGCATGCTGCGCAAGATCCAGCAGCAGAAAACCTCGCAGCGGCGCTCGTTTTCCGAAGAAGGTCTGGAGGACCTGGCCGGGCTGCAACAGCAACTGATCGCCAATTTGCGTTTGGGCCTGTCGGTGTTTCTCAGCGGCGACCGCGAAAGTGCCCGGCAATTGCTCCGCGAGAAACGCCGCTTTCGCGCGCAGGAACGTCGTCTGGCCCACGCGCATGTCAGCCGTTTGCAACGCAAGATCGTGCAGAGTATTGAAACCAGCTCGCTGCACCTGGAGTTGATTGCCGACATGAAACGCTTGAATTCGCTGTTTTGCGGCAGTGCGTATGTGGTGCTGGAAACGGCGGATACCGGGGCGCTGGCGGCGGATGATATTGCCGACATTACGCATTCGCCTTGAACGACTGGGGCTGGGTTTAGTCAGTTACATTGATTCAGCCTTCAGGCCGCTATCGCGAGCAGGCTCACTCCTACAGGGGGGGACGCATTCCAAATGCAGGAGTGAGCCTGCTCGCGATGGGGCCCTGACTGACGACACGGATCTCCAAATCAGCCGTACGGAAGCCTGTTATGCGTTGCCTGTTGTTCGCCTGTCTGTTGCTCGGTTCCCTGCCCGCCTTCGCCCTGGATCGTTTTCAGGTTGAAGGCTATGCGCTGCCCAACGGTTTGCAGCTAATGCTCAAGCCCGGCACCGAACGGGGGCACGTGGCGATCCGGCTGGTGGTCGGCGTCGGCCTTGATGATTTCGAATGCGGTGACAAGGAGCTGCCGCACCTGCTCGAACACCTGCTGTTCAGTGGCATCGACGCCACCGGCGAAGGTGGTCTGGAGGAGCGCATGCAAGCGCTGGGCGGTGACTGGAATGCCTTCACCAGCAACGCCGACACCACCTTCGTCATCGAAGCTCCGGCGAAAAACCAGCGCAAGGTACTCGACCTGCTGCTCGCTCTGCTCACGCAAACACGTATCGACGACAACGCGATCAACGCCGCCAAACGTGTGGTCGAGCGCGAGGACGGCGGCCATTACACACGCCTGCAACGCTTTCTCGATCGTCAGGACCTCGGCCACACCGCGAGCAATCAGCTCGCTGTTGAACTGGGCCTCAAATGCCCGCAACGCGCCGAGGTCGGCCATCTGACTCAGGAGCAACTGGAGAAGGTGCGCAAGGCCTGGTACGCGCCGAACAACATGACGCTGATTGTCGTCGGCGAACTCGACAAACTGCTGCCGGCCTATCTGGAACGCACTTGGGGCGCGCTCGAAGCGGTCGAGCCAAGCGAACACCGCCCACTGCCGGATATCCGCACCAGCGCCGCCCACGAGCGCATGCTCACCCGTGGCTTTATCGGCGACAGCGCCAAATTGCACTGGCTGGTGCCGGAACCGGTGCTGGACGATCAGTACGACCAGACGTTCGACATTCTCAAGGATTACCTCGACTGGGCGTTGTACCGACAGATCCGTCTCAACCACGGTTTGTCCTACGGGCCGTGGGCTGAGCGTGAGGTGTTTGGCGGTGTGGGCTTCATGAGTCTGAACGCCGATCTGGATCGTGATGACGTTGACGAAGCCATTCAGGTGCTGGAGGACCTCAAGGCTGATCTGCTGAAAAACGGCCTAGACCCGGATACTTTCGCGCGGATCAAGCAGGCCTCGATCGCCCATCAGGCGTGGGCGGTGCAAGGCAACAGTGCGCTGGCGGATTATTACTGGAGTGCCCTCGGTGATTACCAGGACGGTCGTTTTGCCAACCCGGCGCGGGAGCTGCAAGGGGTGACGCTGGAAGCGGCGAACAAGGCCATGCGTGAGTTGCTGTTGCAACCGGGATATCTGCGGATCGAGAAGCCGTTGATCAGTGATGATCAGGTTTTGTGGTTGAGTGCGGGTGGCTTGGGTCTGGTGTTGTTGATCCTGATCGGCTGGCGTTTGCATCACCGCCGCCGGCCGGCCGAACACTAACCCTGTAGGAGTGAGCCTGCTCGCGATAGCGGTCCTTCAGTCATCATTTCTTCGGCTGATACACCGCAATCGCGAGCAGGCTCACTCCTACAAGGAAATGCGTTGGTTTTAAGTGACCATCAGCCTTGCCAGCGCTACTCTGTCGAGGTTTTTTCCCCTCAAGTCGTGAACCGCCCAAATGCCAACAATACAGCTCCTGATCCAGCGCATTCTCGAACTGATGAAGCGTTATCCCGGGGTCATTGCGCTTGGCGGGTTCATCTCCGGGGTCGGCAGTTTCATCATGGTCGATCGTCAGCAGGGCCTGGCGAGCTGGATCACCGTGATCATGCTGCTCAGCTGGATCTGGCTGATGCTGGAAAACACCCTCACCGGCCTCTTCACCCGCGTGTTCAAACGCGAGATTCCCCAGCCGCTGCTGCGTTACGCGACGCAGATGATTCATCAGGAAAGCCTGTTTTTCGTCTTGCCGTTTTTCTTCATCACCACGACCTGGAACAGCGGCCAGTTGTTTTTCACCGGGCTGCTCAGCGTCGCCGCACTGATTTCCATCGTCGATCCGCTTTATTACAAATGGCTGGCGCCACGGCGCTGGGCGTTTCTCGCGCTGCACACGCTGACCCTGTTCGCCGCCCTGCTCACCGCGTTGCCGGTGATCATGCACCTGACCACCGCGCAAAGCTTCAAATGGGCGCTGGGCATTGCCGTGTTGTTGTCGTTCCCGAGCCTGGCGTCGATCTTCCCGATCCGCACGGTGCGCAATGCTTTGGCAATCCTGTGCATCACGGTCGGCATCGGTGGCGTGGGTTGGGCGCTGCGTTCGTGGGTGCCACCGGCGACGCTGTGGATGACCGACGTGGCGATCAGCACGCAAATGCAGGACCGCACCCCCGGCGCCAGCCTCGACACGGTCAGTGCCGAGCAGATTCGTGGCGATGGCCTCTATGCCTACACCGCAATCAACGCGCCGCGCGGGCTCGATGAGCGGATCTATCACGTCTGGCAATTCAACGGCAAAGAGGTCGACCGCATCGCCCTCGACATCCATGGCGGGCGCAAGGAAGGCTACCGGGCGTGGACGCACAAGCAGAACTTCCCCGGCAACCCGGCGGGCAAGTGGCAAGTACGGGTGTTGACCGAAGATGGCCAGGTGATCGGCGTGTTGCGTTTCGAAGTCACGGACAGCACAGCGATCAAAGAAAAGTAATCCGGTTCGTGCTATTACGTTAGTTCGCATAAAGGCCGAACAAGCACGGAGCTTATGACCAGCAGCTCGATCAGCGGTAATGCTCAACTGGACACGTCGATAACCCCTGCCCGCCTGCGGGTCACCGGGGACTGGACGCTTGCCCATTACGCCGAGCTCAAGCAACTGAGCGAAAAGCTCCACGGTCAGTACGATGCCAACACCCCGATCGACCTCAACAGCCTCGGCGCCCTCGACACCGCTGGCGCTTCGTTGCTGGTCGAACTGCTCGGCTCCGAACGCCTGGGCAAATCCGCCGAACACCCCGATTGCACCCTGACCTCCGCCGACCGCGCGCTGCTGCAAACCGTGTACTGCTCGATGACCGATTTCTGCGTGCCAATCAAAGAGCCGGAAATCAGCGTCAGTGTGCAACTGCTGACGCGCATTGGTCGGGCCGTCGACACGGTCTGGCAAGACACCCTGCAACTGCTCGGCTTCGTCGGCCTGATTCTGGAAACCATCGCTCGCAACTTGTTCCGACCCAAGCGCTGGCGCATCACGCCGATGATCGCGCACATCGAGCAGACTGGCCTCGACGCCGCGCCGATTGTGGCGTTGCTGACTTTTCTGGTGGGTGCGGTGGTGGCGTTTCTTGGCGCGACGGTGCTGGCCAGTTTCGGTGCGACAATCTTTACTGTGGACCTGGTGGGCTTCTCGTTCCTGCGCGAATTCGGTGTGCTGCTCACGGCGATCCTCATGGCCGGGCGCACTGCCAGTGCCTTCACTGCGCAGATCGGTTCGATGAAGGCCAACGAGGAAATCGACGCAATCCGCACCCTCGGCCTCGATCCGATGGAGCTGCTGGTGGTGCCGCGGGTATTGGCGATGCTGGTGGCGCTGCCGATGCTGACGTTTCTCGCCATGCTTTGCGGGATCATCGGTGGCGGCGTGGTCTGTGCGGTGTCGCTGGATATTTCGCCGGCGATGTTTCTGTCGTTGCTGCAATCGGACATCGGCATCCAGCATTTTCTGGTGGGCCTGGTCAAAGCCCCGATCTTCGCTTTCCTGATTGCCGCGATTGGTTGTCTGGAAGGTTTCAAGGTCAGTGGCAGCGCCGAGTCGGTTGGCGCGCACACCACGTCTGCCGTGGTGCAATCGATTTTCGTGGTGATCGTGCTCGACGCGGTGGCCGCGCTGTTCTTCATGGAGATGGGCTGGTGAGTCGTCTACCCCGCGCGCCCTCGGAGGCGGTGATCGAAGTCCGTGGCCTGTGCAATCGCTTCGGCAGCCAGAGCGTGCACGAGAACCTCGACCTGGATTTGTACAAAGGCGAGATTCTCGCCGTGGTCGGCGGCTCCGGCAGCGGCAAATCGGTGTTGCTGCGCAGCATCGTCGGCCTGCGCCGCCCCAGCGAAGGTATCGTCAAAGTGTTCGGCAAGAATCTGCCGAGCCTGTCCGAGCATGAGCGCTCGCTGGTCGAACGCCGTTTTGGCGTGCTGTTTCAGAAAGGCGCGCTGTTCTCCTCGCTGACCGTCACCGAAAACGTCGCCCTGCCCCTTATCGAACACGCCGGCCTCAGCCGCAACGACGCCGAACACCTGGCGGCGGTGAAACTGGCGCTGGCCGGGTTGCCATTGTCGGCGGCGGACAAATACCCGGCGTCGTTGTCTGGCGGCATGATCAAGCGTGCCGCGCTGGCCCGGGCTCTGGCGCTGGATCCGGACATCCTGTTTCTCGACGAACCCACCGCTGGCCTTGATCCGATTGGCGCGGCGCAATTCGATCAATTGATCCTGACCTTGCGCGATGCGCTCGGCCTCAGCGTGTTTCTGGTGACCCACGACCTCGACACGCTCTACACCATCACTGACCGCGTGGCGGTGCTGGCGCAAAAGAAGGTGCTGGTGGCAGGTCCCATCGACGTTGTCTCGGAAACCGACGACGCGTGGATTCACGAATACTTCCACGGCCCGCGCGGCCGCTCGGCGCTGGACGCCGCCAAATTGCTCAACGAGGTCTGACATGGAAACCCGAGCGCATCATGTGTTGATCGGCCTGTTCACCGTGATTGTGGTGGCAGGCGCCCTGCTCTTCGGCCTGTGGCTGGCCAAGTCCAGCGTCGACACCGAGTTCAAGGATTACGAAATTGTCTTCAGTGAGGCGGTCAGTGGCTTGTCCAAGGGCAGCCCGGTGCAGTACAGCGGGATCAAGGTCGGCGATGTCATCAACCTGCGCCTTGACCCGAAGGACCCACGGCGCGTGCTGGCGCGGATTCGCCTGGCCGGTGACACGCCAGTCAAGGAAGACACCCAGGCCAAACTGGCGCTGGCCGGGATCACCGGTACGTCGATTATCCAGCTCAGCGGCGGTACGCCCGAGAGCCCGAAGCTGCGTGGACATGACGGCAATCTGCCGACCATCGTCGCTTCGCCCTCGCCTATTTCGCGGCTGCTCAATGACAGCAATGATTTGATGAGCGGCATCACCGCGCTGCTGCAAAACGCCAACCAGATGTTCTCTGCCGACAACGTCGAGCGTGTGAGCAAAACCCTCGCCCATCTGGAGCAGACCACCGGCACCATCAACGATCAGCGCGGTGACATCAAGCAAGCCATGCAGCAACTGGCGAGCGTTGGCAAACAGGCCGGCAGCATGCTCGAACAGACCTCGTTGCTAATGCGCAATGCCAACGGCTTGATCAACGATCAGGGCAAACAGGCATTGGGCAGTGCCGAACAAGCCATGAAGTCGCTGGAGCAAAGTACCGCGACGATCAGCACCCTGCTGAACAAAAACGAAAACTCCCTCGACAACGGCATGCAGGGCCTCAACGGCCTGGCCCCGGCGATCCGCGAACTGCGCGAGACGCTGACCTCGCTGCGCGCCATCTCCCAACGCCTTGAGGCCAACCCCAGCGGCTACCTGCTGGGCCGTGACAAGAACAAGGAATTCACGCCATGAAGCTGACTCGACTTGCCCTTCTCGCCGGTTTCACGCTGATCAGCGCCTGTTCGATTCTGCCCCAGTCGGAGCCGTCGGATGTCTATCGCCTGCCGGCCGCCCAGGCGCCCGCCTCGGCCAGTTCAGCGGCGACTCAGTCTTGGTCGTTGCGGCTGAACAAGTTGCAGGCCAGTGAGGCGTTGAACCGGCCGACGATTGCGGTGATTCCGCAGGGCGACGTGATCAGCAGTTACAAGGGCTCGCGCTGGAGTGATCCGGCGCCGGTGCTGGTGCGTAATCGCTTGCTCGATGGGTTTCAGCGTGATGGTCGGGTGACGTTGCTTAGTACCGATGACAGCAACTTTGCGGCGGATCTGGAATTGGGCGGGAGTTTGCAGGCGTTTCAGACCGAATACCAAGGCTCACAGGCCAGCGTTGTGGTGCGCGTCGATGCGTTGCTGGTGCGCGGTTATGACCAGCGCATTCTCGCCAGTCGCCGCTTTGAAGAGCGCCAGCCGTTGAGCGATGTGCAGGTGCCGGCGGTGGTGGCCGGGTTTGGCCAGGCCAGTGATCGCCTGACCGCGAAAGTCGTCGCTTGGGCTGTCGACCAAGGCCAGAAACTCGCCCCCCCAAAACCTTAAGCCCAACACACAACCCCTGTGGGAGCGAGCTTGCTCGCTCCCACAATGGGATTAGTGGTTAGCCGAAGAACCAGTAGCAGACGGAGATCGCGCCAACCACACCAGCGAACTCCGCCAGCAACGCACACCCCACCGCATGCCGCGCGCGCTGAATGCCCACCGCGCCGAAATACACTGCCAGCACATAGAACGTCGTCTCGGTACTACCTTGCACCGTCGCCGCGACCAGCGCCGGGAAGCTGTCGACGCCCGAGGTCTTCATCGTCTCGATCAGCATGGCCCGCGCTGCGCTGCCGGAGAACGGCTTGACCATCGCCGTCGGCAACGCATCGACAAACCGCGTGTCCCAACCCGCCCACTCGACCAGATGACGAATGCCGTCCAGACCGAAGTCCAGCGCCCCGGACGCACGCAGTACGCCGACCGCGCAGAGCATCGCCACCAGATACGGCAGCAGGTTCTTCGCGACGTCGAAGCCTTCCTTCGCGCCTTCAACGAACGCCTCGTAAACCTTCACTTTCCTCAACGCGCCGATGATCAGAAACAGCATGATCAACCCGAACAGCGTGAGATTGCCGAGGATCGACGACAATCCCGCCAAAGCCGTCGCTGAAAGGGTGCCGAGCAACGCCATGAAACCACCCAACAACAGCGCACCCGGTACCAGATAGGCCAGCACCACCGGATCCCAGATCCGCAGGCGCTGCATGAACGCCACCGAGAGGAAGCCGACGATCGTCGAACAACTGGTCGCCAGCAGGATCGGCAGGAACACCAGCGTCGGATCTGGCGCGCCTTGCTGGGCGCGGTACATGAAGATCGTCACCGGCAGCAGGGTCAGGGAGGAGGCGTTGAGCACCAGGAAGAGGATTTGCGCGTTACTGGCGATGGTGGCGCTGGGATTGAGCTCTTGCAGCGCCTTCATGGCTTTCAGGCCGATGGGCGTCGCGGCATTGTCGAGGCCCAAGCCGTTGGCGGCGAAGTTCAGGGTGATCAGGCCAAGGGCAGGGTGACCGGCCGGGACTTCCGGCATCAGCCGCAGGAACAGGGGGCCGAGTACCTTGGCCAGCCACTCGACGATCCCGGCCTTCTCGGCAATGCGCAGAAAGCCCAGCCACAAGGTGAGGGTGCCGAACAGCAGCACCATGACTTCGACCGAGAGCTTGGCCATGGCGAAAATGCTTTCCACCATCGCCGCGAAGATCCCGGCGTTGCCGCCGATCAGCCACTGCGCCAGCGCCGATACGGCTGCCACGATGAAGAAGCCAAGCCACAGGCCATTAAGCATCAGTCAAATCCCCCGAAGAATGCCGCGAATGATAGCGGGGTCACCAGAAACGACAAACCCCGGATTTCTCCGGGGTTCGTTGGTAAGCCTTGCATCAATCACTGTGGGAGCGAGCTTGCTCGCGAAGGCGGTGTGTCAATCAACAAAGTGGTTGAATGTGCCGGCCTCTTCGCGAGCAAGCTCGCTCCCACAGGGTTTTGCGTTACGGCTTGGAGATTTCGCCCGCTGGCAGTTTTTCCTTGCTGCGCCAGTGTGGCAGGGAGTTCCAGTAGCGCTGGCCCTTGGCATCGTCGTACATGCCTTCCCAGCGTGCGATAACCAGTACCGCCAAGGCATTACCGATCACGTTCAGAGCGGTACGCGCCATGTCCATGATGCGGTCGACACCGGCGATGAACGCCAAGCCTTCCAGCGGAATGCCGACGCTGCCCAGTGTCGCCAGCAGCACCACGAAGGACACGCCCGGTACACCGGCGATGCCTTTGGAGGTGACCATCAGGGTCAGGACCAGCAGCAGCTGCTGGCTGATCGACAGGTCGATGCCATACAGCTGGGCAATAAAGATGGCGGCGATCGACTGGTACAGGGTCGAACCGTCGAGGTTGAACGAATAACCGGTCGGCACCACGAAGCTGCAGATGGCTTTCGGTGCGCCGTAGGCTTCCATCTTCTCGATCACGCGTGGCAGCACGGTTTCCGAAGACGCGGTGGAGTAGGCCAGCACCAGCTCATCCTTGAAGATGCGCATCAGCTTGATCACAGAGAAACCGAACAGCTTGGCGATCAGGCCCAGCACCACGAAGGCAAAGAAGGCGATGGCGACGTAAACCAGGATCACCAGTTTCGCCAGCGGCAGCAGCGAGGCGAAACCGAAGTTGGCCACGGTCACCGCGATCAGTGCGAACACGCCGATCGGGGCGTAGTTCATGATCATGTGGGTGACTTTGAACATGCTTTCCGAGACGCCCTGGAACATCTTCACCAGCGGCTCGCGCAGGTCCGACTGCAGGCTCGACAGACCGAGACCGAACAGCACGGAGAAGAAGATGATCGGCAGCATTTCGCCGCGGGCCATGGCCGCGAAGATGTTCGACGGGATCAGGTTGAGGATGGTCTCGATGAACGCGTGTTCATGCTGCACTTCGGCGGCGGTCGCCTGGTACTTCGAGATGTCGACCGTACCCAGGGTGCTCATGTCGATGCCGGTGCCCGGGTGGAACAGGTTGGCCAGCAGCAGGCCGACAACGATGGCGATGGTGGTGACGATTTCGAAATAGATGATCGTCTTCAGGCCGATCCGCCCGAGTTTCTTGGCGTCGCCCACGCCGGCGATGCCGACGATCAGGGAAGAGATGACGATCGGGATCACGATCATCTTGATCAGACGGATAAAGATATCGCCTGCCGGTTGCAGGACGTTGCTGATCCACCAGGCCTTCTCGGCACTGAAGTGATTGAGCAACGCACCAATTGCAATCCCTAGAACAAGACCGATGAGGATCTGCCAGGCGAGGCTGATTTTTGCCTTCTTCATTATCTTTACCCTTACTTGCGTTTGACTCAGGCACATGCAGGAACTGGAACGCTCTTTAGCGGAAAAGTCTGTGCATCTGCCTCCGTATAAGGTGCCCCGAAGCGCGTAGTTACGGCTCTTCGGCAGGCGAAAAAAGGCGCAACTATTCCGATGCAAGGTTGCGCCGTCTAATGCCGTAAACGCCTACCCTATGCCGAATCGGCATGAGCTTTTTTAAATGAAACTGGCGTCCCAACCGGTTCGATTGTGACATTTCGGCCGGCATAAGTGCCGTGAACCGGTCATCACAGCCTAGGTTGGTTATTTTTTGAACGAGAAAAATCGACGAAATAATTAGGAAAAAGCCTACGCAGGAAGACTAGAAGTCCTACTGTTTAAGCGGTCTCTTTGTCGATATACGGTCGCCATGAAACACCGCGTAATGTTTTCGCGCGCAGTGTCAGCGATAAAAAGGATGAGCTGGACGCTCTGGATCAATGTTTTGCGTGTTGGAAAGCTCAGCGCAAGTCCGTCGAGCCACTACGGGTCGGCGAACCTGCGGCGCAGCTTTTACCCTGACCCGGCCCTTGCGCAGGCACTCCCTGTCCCCGTAGGTCACTCCGACCCTGCAACAGTCAGAACGTCCCGGCCCCTTGGTCATGCGCCTGCCTTCCTCAGGTGGGCGCAATGGAAGGCAGCAGGGCTGCTGCCTTCATGTTCAAATCAGTACCACTTCGGATCTTTCTTCAGGGTTTCCATCAAAAGATCCTGCATGCCTTGATCGGGTTTGCCGAGGAAGCGATAGGTCGCATGTCGCGTCGGCGACTTGTCGGCCGGCAGTCCTTCGGGCACATCAACGAGCATGGCGTAAGCGTCTTTCTTGTCGAAACTGAAGGCGACGATCAAACGGTGGTTGAGGCACTTGTCTGCGGATTCGCAGAGGGGGCCGACCAGATACTTGTCGCCATCTTCAGTCACGGCATTCATCTGCTGGTCAGGCGTGCCGGACAGGTTCATCACCCATTCCGGCAGGCGTTCTTCCTTTTTCACCACGCCTTCCCAGGTTTCGCGATACTGCGGGTCGGAACTCAACAGTTCGTTGACCCGCGTCTGGCCGTCATTGGCCGCCATCGCCATGGCACTACCGCCCAGAAGCAGGGCGGCTGCCAGTGTCTTTAACACAGTCATCGTTAACCTCGGCCGCGACGGCCAAAGAAGAAGGAAGCGATGAACATCACCAGGAACACGACAAAGAGAATCTTGGCGATACCCGTGGCGGTGCCCGCGATACCACCGAAGCCCAGTACTGCAGCGATGATGGCAATGATCAAGAATGTAATTGCCCAGCTCAACATGGTGATTCTCCTTACTTCTCTATTTAGGGGTGTTACGTGTTCTGGCGCTGTGCGCCCGAATTCATGTGTTCTTTAGAAAACCCAACGCTCTTCACGTGGCAGTTGATCCAGCGGCTGCGCCTGATCGACATCCATCATGCGCATCGAGGCGCTCTCGGCCTGGCTGCTGCTGACGGCGCTGAAGTGCGTTTGCGTGTTGTGCTGGATCGAAATCAGCGGCTCAACCTGCTGGCTGTTTTCCCAGCGCAGGTATTGCTGACAGGCGATCAGGGTGATCAACAGCGCCAGTACGCCAAACAGACCTTGCTGAATATGCAGTGGCGAGATACGCACTTGGGCGGCACGTTGGCGAGTCATCCTGGGTTCCTCACTCTTATTCGGTTGGGGCAGTTCATTTCTGCCCGGGCTGAATGAGGTATTGCAGCCTGCATGCCAGTTTTTTAACTGAAAAATATTCAATAAAATCAATTAGTTATGATCTTAGTAAAAAACGTTCGCGACGCATCCTGCACGATGGGTCATCTGGGATCGTGCGCAATGCACGATTTTTTCGTAGGAGATTTCATTCTTATGGAATTGAGAGCAGGGCGCAGATGTCAGAAAAGTACGCAGGGAATGCCCTGCAAATCGGCATTTGTTTAAAAAACCAACAAAATCAACGTATTGGCCGTAAAGGCAGGAGAGAGCTACCCTCCTATGGCTGGCATCGTTCAGAATCAACCATGCAACTTGCCCGATTTTTCCGGGACTAACCCAAGACCAATCACTATGGAGCGTAGGAAAAATGGAATCTGCCACTGAGCATCAAGGCCGCATTCTGCTGGTGGACGACGAATCCGCCATCCTGCGTACTTTCCGTTATTGCCTCGAAGATGAAGGCTATACGGTTGCCACAGCCAACAGCGCGGCTCAGGCCGACGCCTTGCTGCAACGCCAGGTCTTCGACCTGTGCTTCCTTGATTTACGTCTGGGTGAAGACAACGGCCTCGACGTACTGGCGCAGATGCGCATTCAGGCACCATGGATGCGAGTGGTGATTGTCACCGCGCATTCGGCTGTCGATACCGCCGTCGACGCGATCCAGGCCGGCGCCGCCGACTATCTGGTCAAACCGTGCAGCCCGGATCAGCTGCGTCTGGCCACCGCCAAGCAACTGGAAGTGCGCCAACTGTCGGCGCGCCTCGAAGCCCTCGAAGGCGAGATCCGCAAACCGAAGGACGGTCTTGATTCCCACAGCCCGGCAATGAAAGTCGTACTGGAAACTGCACGTCAGGTCGCCGGCACCGACGCCAACATTCTGATCCTCGGCGAGTCCGGCACCGGTAAAGGTGAGCTGGCCCGAGCGATTCACGGCTGGAGCAAGCGCGAGAAAAAATCCTGCGTGACCATCAACTGCCCGTCGTTGACCGCTGAACTGATGGAAAGCGAGCTGTTTGGCCACAGTCGAGGCGCATTTACCGGTGCCAGCGAAAGTACACTGGGCCGAGTCAATCAGGCCGACGGCGGTACGCTGTTTCTCGACGAGATCGGCGATTTTCCGCTGACATTGCAACCAAAATTGCTGCGTTTCATTCAGGACAAGGAATATGAGCGGGTAGGGGATCCGGTGACTCGTCGCGCGGATGTGCGCATCCTCGCCGCAACCAACCTCAATCTGGAAGACATGGTCCGTGACGGCCGATTCCGTGAAGACCTGCTCTATCGCCTCAACGTCATTACTCTGCACCTGCCGCCTCTGCGCGAGCGTGCCGAGGACATCCTGACGTTGGCCGACCGCTTCCTCGCGCGCTTCGTCAAAGAGTATGCGCGTCCGGCACGCGGCTTCAGCGACGAGGCTCGCGAGGCACTGCTCGGCTATCGCTGGCCGGGCAACATTCGTGAGCTGCGCAATGTGGTCGAACGGGCGAGCATCATCTGCCCGCAGGAACGCGTGGAGATCAGCCACCTGGGCATGGCCGAACAACCGGCCAACAACGCGCCACGAGTCGGTGCCGCGTTGAGTCTCGACGAGTTGGAGAAGGCCCACATCGGCGCCGTCCTCGCCACCGCCGGCACCTTGGACCAGGCGGCGAAAACGCTCGGCATCGATGCCTCGACCCTGTATCGCAAGCGCAAGCAGTACAACCTGTGAGCGCCCGACGATGAAATTGGCGATGAAGTTGCGGACCCGTTTGTTCTTGAGCATTTCCGCGCTCATCACCGTGGCCTTGCTCGGGCTGTTGCTCGGGCTGGTCAGCGTGATGCAAATGGCTGGCTCGCAGGAAACGACGCTGCGTAACAACTTCGTCACTCTCGATCTGGGCCTCAAGCTGCGACAAACCCTGGGTGATCAACTGGTCCTCATGCTCGCCGAAGAACCCGATCCGGTCGCGTTCGAGGCGTCCAAGCAGCAGTATCTCAAGTTGCTTGATGACGGTATCGCCCAAGAGCACATTGGCGATGGCCGCCAGTATGGTTTCAGTCAGGCCAAGGCTGATTACCTGAGTTTTCTTCAGGCCTTTGATGTGTCCCGTGATCCGGCGACTGCGTTGAGCAGCAACGCCAACCTCAGAGAGCGCTTCAACACGCTGCGCAACGGTTTGATCACTGAACACAAGCATGCACTGGACAACATCAACGCGGTTCAGCATCAAGCGCGCGACCGGGCATTGTTGATCGCCGGTCTGTTGGGTTTTGTCGGGCTGGCGGTGTTGATCATCGGCTTCATCACGGCCCACGGGATTGCCCGGCGTTTCGGCGCGCCGATCGAGGCGCTGGCGCAGGCGGCGGACAATATCGGCCAAGGCAATTTTGAAGTGACCCTGCCGATTTCCTCGGCGATGGAAATGAACCTGCTGACCAAGCGTTTCGGCCTGATGGCTGAGGCCCTGCGGGAACATCAGGCGACCAATGTCGACGAATTGTTCGCCGGTCAGCAGCGGCTGCAAGCGGTGCTCGACAGTATCGACGACGGCTTGCTGATGATCGACCGCGAGGGGCATCTGGAACACCTCAATCCGGTGGCTCAGCGCCAGTTGGGTTGGGACGATGATCGCCTCGGCCAAGGCTTGGGCACCGCGCTGGAGCGGCCGGAGCTGGATGCGCAGTTGCAACTGGTGTTGCGCGGTGGCTCGCTTGAGCGCGCACCGGAAGACCTGAGCATCGAGGTCGACGGCGAATCTCGTTTGCTGACCTACAGCCTGACGCCGGTCAGCCACACGCAGGGGCATATCCTTGGCGCGGTGATGGTCTTGCATGACGTGACCGAGCAACGCGCCTTCGAGCGGGTGCGCAGCGAATTCGTGTTGCGCGCTTCCCATGAGCTGCGCACGCCGGTCACCGGCATGCACATGGCCTTCGGGCTGTTCCGCGAACGAGCGAAGTACGCCCCGGAATCGCGCGAAGCCGATTTGCTCGACACCGTGAACGAAGAGATGCAGCGCTTGATGCAGTTGATAAACGACTTGCTCAACTTCTCGCGTTATCAGAACGGCCTGCAGAAACTAACGCTGGCACCATGCTCCATCGAGGATTTGCTGGAGCAGGCGCAACTGCGCTTTGCCGATTCGGCGGCGGCCAAGGGCATCGCCCTGCATGTCGAAGTGCAGGGACCGTTGCCACGTTTGCAGGCCGATCAGGCACAGCTCGATCGTGTGCTGGATAACCTGATCGACAACGCCTTGCGCCATACCGCCCGCGACGGTCAGATCCGCTTGCAGGCACGTCGGCATGGCGAGCGGCTGATTATCAGCGTCGAAGACAACGGCGAAGGCATTGCCTACGGCCAGCAGGGGCGGATCTTCGAACCTTTCGTGCAGGTAGGGCGCAAGAAGGGCGGTGCCGGTTTGGGCCTGGCGTTGTGTAAGGAAATCGTCCAGTTGCATGGTGGTCGTATGGGCGTTTACTCACGGCCGGGGCAGGGTACGCAGTTTTATATGGCGCTCGCTGTCTAGGCTTCGTCATCCATGCGTCGACCGGCAAGGCGCCGGCCACGGGTGATCAGTTCGATGAATTGCACCGCGCTCAGCGCATGGGCGAACAACCAGCCCTGACCGAATTTCACCCCTTCACTGCTGAGCAATTGCGCTTGGGATTCGAGCTCGATGCCTTCGGCAATCACCTTCAAATCCAGCGCCTGAGCCATGTGAATGATGTGCGGGGCGACGCCGCTGCTGGCCGCGTCATGGCCCAGTGCATCAATGAATGCTTTGTCGATCTTCAAGCAGTCCACTGGCAAGGTTTGCAAGTAGGCGAGACTGCAATAGCCGGTGCCGAAGTCGTCGATCAACACCTGATGGCCAACGTTGCGCAAGGCTTGCAGGTTTTCCCGCGCCACTACCACATCAATCAAGCCACGTTCGGTGACCTCGAAGGCAATCTGCCGCGCCGCCACGCGATGCAGGGTGAGCAGCCGCGCCATGACCTGGCCGATGCGCGGCACCATCACGTCGCAAGCTGCCAGGTTGACCGAGATGTATAGCTGCGGATTGGCGCGCAGCAACTGGCCCAGTTGCTCCAGCAGGCGCTGCAGGACGAAGTCGGTCATCTGCCGGATCTGCCCGGTGTTTTCTGCCATGGGGATGAACAGGTCGGGGCTGGTCAGCGTACCGTCGGGGCGGCGCCAGCGCAGCAGGGCCTCGGCACCGACGCAGTTGCGGCTGTCGAGGTCGAAGATCGGTTGATAGAGCACCTGCAACTCGCCACGGCGGATCGCACCGTGTAGTTCGGCATCCAGAGACTGACGCTGGCGCACCAGTAAGAACACGAAAAATCCGACAAAGGCGCCGAGCAGCAGACACGCCGGGATGATCCACCACCAGACAGCCGGAATGTGCATGCCGGTTCTGGGTGTGATCAGGACCAACTGATATTCCGGATTATCCGTGGGCATGCGGTAGATCAGCCGGGTTTGCGTAACTTGCAGGGCATCGCGACTTTTCGGTGGCCAGTGTTCCGTGGGTGGCCAGGCTTGCGCCGTGCCAAGCACCGGGATAGCACGGGTGCCATGATCGAGCACCACCAGCAGGCTGCTGCCGGGGGACAAATCGACCATGTCGGTCAGATGCCCGCGCGAGGTGGCCACGCGGAAATTGCCGCGCCCCAGCATCAGCGCTGCGCGATTTTCATCAGGTTCGGTGGTGGTGTTCAGCCAATAGCTGTAGGTCGGGCCTTTGATGTCTGGCGCGCGGACCACTGACAGACCTTCCTGGCGCGGACGGTTGGAGCAGATCCGCGAGGCGTCCATGTAAGCCGCTTCATAGACGAAGCGATAGTTGAAGGTGACTTGCTGCAGGGTGGCGATCATTTCATCGTCACAACTGCGCAAGGGCTGCGCTTCCAGATCATCGAGACTTTCACGCAACTGGCCAAACAATTGTTCGAGGCGGGCCAGAAAACGTTCGCCTTGTGCGTTCATTTGTTGGCTTTCGTTTTGCTCGACCTGACGCATCGCCACGAACATACCGCCGGCGATCAGCAGGCTGGCACTGAGGACAGCCGCGATCATCGCCAAAAACCAGGGGCGATAAAACCAGCTACGCAGCGTCTCTCGGGTAGCAACCATCATGGAATATCCGAAGAATTACCAATGAGTTATAGCTGCTGATTGCAATTTCGCCCTGACCGTCGGGCGGGCGTCATTATTTTGTCTGATTGAGTACCAGCAACAACGCTGCCGTTTGTGCATCCGGCGTGCCGTCGAAGCGCGAAGGGCGGAAGTGCATCTGGAAGGCGGTGAGGACGTGGCGTGTGGCAACGTCCAGCTCACCGGTCTGCGGTGTGTCATAACCCAAGTGCGCCAACTGTGCCTGGAACCAGCTGATGCTCGGCAGTTCGCTGCTGTTGAACAGCATTTGCTGGCGCGCTACTGCCTGTTCGTTCGGCCATACGCCCAAGCCTTCGGCGGCGAGACGTTTCCACGGGAACAACGGGCCCGGATCGAGTTTGCGCAGTGGCGCGATGTCGCTATGGCCAATGATGTGGCGCGGGCTGATGACGTTGCGCTTGCTGATGTCCTTGAGCAGGACGATCAACGATTGAATCTGCGCTTCGCTGTACGGATACCACAGACGGCCGGTCGGGGTGTCCTTGAAGCCCGGATTGACGATTTCGATACCGATCGAGCTTGAGTTAAGCCAGGTACGGCCCTGCCATTGGCTTTCGCCGGCGTGCCAGGCGCGCTGGTTTTCCTCCATCAGCTTGTAGATGGTGCCGCTCTTGTCGTCGCCGATCAGGTAATGGCTGCTGACTTCGCCATGGGTCAGCAGTTGCAGCGAGCGTTCCAGCGACGCCGAGGTGTAGTGGACGATCACGAACTGGATACGGCTGTCGTAATTGGCTGAAGGATGGCTAGTGTCGTAACGCGGGGCGCTGGCACAACCGGCCAGAACGAGCAGCGACGCGAGGAGGGCAAAGAATTTCATGGCAGAGGACAATACACGCAAGACAGTAATGCAACAGTGTAACGTACTGCCTCGCGTCTCGACGGTCAGTGGGCGGATTTAAACAAAATGGAACAATTTGCTCAGCCCAGCTCGACCCTGTTGCGCCCCGCATTTTTCGCCCGGTACAACGCCTGATCGGCTCTTTTCAATACAAGATCGCTGTGTTCTCCGGCACGGAATGTCGCCAGTCCCATGGAAAGGGTGATGGTCACTCGTTCACCCTTGAAGTGGAACGGRCAGGCTTCGATAGCGGCGCGCAGGGTTTCCAGCAGTTTTGCGCCGACCGCTGGCGGCGTCGCCGGCATCAACAGAACGAACTCCTCACCGCCGAAACGGGCGATGAAATCGCCGCCGCGCAGACGTTTGCGCAGTACGGTGGCGATGATTTTCAGCACCTTGTCGCCGGCCAGATGGCCGTAGTTGTCATTGATCCGCTTGAAATGATCGAGGTCGAGCATGGCCAGGCTCAGCGTGTTGCCGTGCTGTTGCCACTGCTTGATTTCATGCTCAAGGCGTTCGCTCCACGCGGCGCGGTTCGGCAGGCCGGTGAGCGGGTCGATCAGTGCTTTCTGCCGTTGTACTTCAAGATGCTCGCGGAAACCCTGGGCTTCCTGCTCCATGTGCGCCACGCGTTCGGACAGGCTTTTCAGCCGCGTGGCGACTTCCTGCTCGCGGGCGTCGCGCTGCTTCTGGTGCTGGTCCATGGTGCCGAGCAGGCCTTCAAGATGGTTTTCCAGCACGTGCTTGAGGTCTTCCAGATCCGCAGCTTCCTGCATGCTGGTCTGCAGGCCGTCGACTTGCTCACGGATCTGCGTGTCCATGGCTTTCGCCGCCGAGCTGTTGTCGGCATGGCCCTCGCTGGCGGCTTGCAGATTGCTCTGAAACGCTTCGAGGCGTTCATTGAGTTGTTGCAGATAGGCTTCGAATTCGTGCTGGCCGCTATCGGTGATCGCCAGCATCAACGTTGCAAGATCGTCGAGAATCGGGATCAGTTCGTACCAGTTCAAACCGTGTTTTAGCCGCTCACGCATGGCTTCGGCTTGCGGGCGGTGGCGTTCCGGCAGAGTCAGGTCGTCGAGCAGCCCGATCAGGGTATCTTCGATGTGCTTGGCCACGGAACTGTAAGAAGGCTCCGGGGTGTCCGGCAGGGCGAACAGGATGTCGTGCTCGGGCTGTTCCGGGTCGATGGCGGCCAGCGCCTGAGCAATCGGTTCTGGCAGGGGCAGGCTGTCGATGATCGGTGGTGATGGATCACCGGGGTGGATCAGTTCATCAGGATTGACCGCCTCAGCGGTGATCGGCGCTTGAGCCGGCGCTGAAGCCGGGGCGAAAACAGGCTCGGGCTCGAAGCGCTCTGCCTCCGGTTCGAGCGGTTCACTGATAACTTCGCTGACGACCGTTGGCGGCACGAAGGCCACTACATTTGCCGGTTCCAACGGGGTTGGAGCGGCTGGCGTGGGTGGTTCGACAACAGGTGCAAGTGCTTCGCTGGCAGGCGCTGCCGGTGCCGGCTCAGCCGCCGCGACAGGCGCGAGCTGTGCGGTTTCCGCTGTGGGTGACGGTGCAGCCAGCGGTTGCTCTGGCGGCGAGGCTGGAACCTGCGCGGGGGATTGTGTCGCTAGCGCTTCTTCGCTGTCACGGCTACCAAACAAACGCTGCAACAATCCTGGGCGCCCCGGTTCGGCTGGCGTTTCCAGCTGACTCAAAGCCTTGCCCTGCAAGCCGCTGAGTTCACTCAGCAACAGGGGCATTTCCCGAGCCGAACCGACGCGGCTATCCAGTTGTTTGGCGAATTTCTTCAGTGGCTGAGCGACTTCACGCGGCAACGGCAAAGCCTGCAACTGAGTGACCAGCGATGTCAGCGCGGTACTGACTTGATCGATGCGGGTTTCGCGGCGCTGTTCGGAATCGAGCACGGCTTTTTCCAGGCGCGGTAGCAGGGCGGCGAGGCCGGCGTCCATATCGTCGGTGCGCACCACGTCGCGCATCTCTTTCATGCACTGATCGACGACTTTGTCGGTGCCTTCAGCCGCTAGCGTGCTGCGCACCAGACCGCGCCGCAGCAAGTCGAGCCTGGCGGCCCAGCGCCGTTCAAGCTTGTCTTGCTGTTCGATGCTTTTGAGGTACTTCTCTTTCCAGCGCTGGGCGTCGTCGCTCATTCAGGGGTTCCGCGAGGGGCAGGACTCAACGCGGGCAATGCATCGGCCGTGAGCGAACCCGGCAGACGAATCTCTACCGCGACCGGCAGGTGATCGGAAATTGGTTGTGCCAGCACTTCGACCTTTTCCAGGGTCAGGGTCGGGCTGAGCAAAATATGATCAAGGCAACGCTGAGGACGCCAGCTGGGGAATGTCGCTTCCACCTGCGGGGCCAGCAGGCCGAGATCGCGTAACGGAGAATGTTGCAGCAGATCGCTGGCATGGGTGTTCATGTCGCCCATCAATACTTGGTGTTTGTAGCCACCGATCAGCTCACGAATATAGGCCAGTTGCAGGCTGCGGGTTCGCGCGCCAAGGGCCAGATGCATCATCACCACCACTAACGCCTCCGGACCTTCGCCGAAGCGCAGCAGAATCGCGCCGCGACCTTTCGGACCGGGCAGCGGGTGATCCTCGATCGCCCACGGTTTCAGGCGACTGAGCACGCCATTGCTGTGCTGGGCCAGTCGACCGAGGTTGCGATTGAGTTGTTGATACCAATAAGGGAAGGCGCCGAGCTGCGCCAGATGTTCGACCTGATTGACGTAGCCCGAACGCAGGCTGCCGCCATCGGCTTCCTGCAGCGCGACCAGATCGAAGTCGCCGAGCAGGTCGCCGATCTTTTGCAGATTGCCTGAGCGGCCGTTGTGCGGCAGCAGGTGCTGCCAGCTACGGGTCAGGTAATGCCGATAACGCTCGGTGCTGATGCCCACCTGGATATTGAAACTGAGCAAACGCAGACGCTGGTCTGCGGGCAGGCCCGTGGACTCCAGGTGATGCTCGTTGACCTGCGGATCATGCAGCCCAACGATGCGTTCAGACTTCCAGCGGCGCATGGCGGTTGCCGCGCTTAGTTGGCAGCAGCCTTGGTTGCCGCTCGCTCTTTGGCAACCAGTTGGTCAGCCAGTTTCAGCGCCTGCTCGGCACCACCGGCAGAGCCGATGTCAAAGCGGTACTTGCCGTTGACGATCATGGTTGGCACGCCAGTGATTTCGTACTTCTTGGCCAGTTCACGGGCCTTGACGATCTGGCCTTTGATGGCGAACGAGTCGAAGGTGGCGAGGAACTTGTCCTTGTCCACGCCTTGAGTGGCGAGGAAGTCAGCCATGTCGTTCTTGTCGGTCAGCTTCTTGTGTTCTTTCTGGATTGCGTTGAACACGGCGTTGTGAACCTTGTGCTCGACACCCATCGCTTCCAGGGTCAGGAACATCTGGCCGTGAGCGTCCCACGGGCCGCCGAACATCGCCGGGATACGCACGAAGTTGACGTCGGATGGCAGTTTTTCAACCCACGGGTTGATCACCGGTTCAAACGCGTAGCAGTGCGGGCAGCCGTACCAGAACAGCTCGACCACTTCGATCTTGCCAGGCTCTGCAACCGGTACCGGGTTGGCCAGTTCCACGTAAGGGGCGGCTGGGGCTTCGGCGGCTTGAGCGGTCACGCCGAACAGGCTGGCAGCGACGAGGGCGGCGCTGATGATCAGATTACGCATGCTTTACTCCTGGACAATTTGGGTCGCCTCGCGCGACCTGTTTTCAGACAGATCCTGGCGGGCATGAGTTCTGTAGTGTAACGGCAGCGGCCACAAAAAAGGGCGGCCAAAGCCACCCTTTTTATACTTGCTGCGACGGATTAATCGAGCGTTAACGTTGCACGAGATCTATCGCTGCCAAATGCTCTTAGTGCAGACCTTGAATGTAGCTGGAGACCGCAGCAATATCTTCGTCGCTCAGGCGCTTGGCGATGGTCTGCATGGTCATGGTGTCGCCGTCGTTGGTGCGGCCACCTTCTTCCTTGCGGAAATCGGTCAGCTGCTTGGCGATGTATTGAGCGTGTTGGCCACCCAGGTGCGGGAACCCGGCGGCGGCGTTGCCAGCGCCATTCGGCGAATGGCAGCCAGTGCAGGCTGGCAGGCCCTTGGCCAGGTTGCCGCCACGGAACAGGTCCTCACCGCGAGCGACGATCTTCGGATCGGCGGCGCCGACGCTGCCTTTCTGGCTGGCGAAGTAGGCGGCGATGTCGGCCAGGTCCTGATCGCTCAGGTTGGTCAGCAAGCCGGTCATTTCCAGAACGGTGCGTTTGCCCGACTTGATGTCGTGCAGTTGCTTGGTCAGGTAGCGTTCACCTTGGCCGGCCAGTTTCGGAAAGTTTGGCGCCATGCTGTTCCCGTCCGGGCCATGACAGGCTCCGCATACGGCGGCTTTCGCCTGGCCTGCTGCGGCATCACCGGCAGCATGGGCGAAGCCTGAGATTCCCACGGTCAACAGCAGACTCACGATCAATTTGTTCATCAGCTAATCCAACTACGGCTAAGGGTTAAGTTATGGACCGGGTTTACTCGCTCATCCACAGAATGATGGCTTGGTAATCCTCGGCACTGCAGTCCATGCACAAACCACGCGGCGGCATCGCCTTGAAACCCTGGGTCACGTGTTGCACCAGCGTCTCCATACCTTTCGCCAACCTCGGCGTCCAAGCTTCCTGATCGCCTCTTTCGGGCGCCATGGGTAGTTGGCCGGAATGACAGGCACCACAAACACGGTTGTACACAGCTTCCGGATCCTGTGTAGCCTGTGCGCTGTAAAGCGGCATCAAGACTCCGGCAGCCAGCAGCCATTTCGTCATAAAACGACCTTTTCAGGGTTGAGAGCGTTCTGCGTTCTAATGCGCAATCAAGGTCTGTCGCTCTCGTGAACTTCATCCTTCGCTGGGACAAAGCACACACAAAATCTGCGGCATTATATACTGGCGTCACTGAAACGGAAGCGACACCGCGTTCCGCGCCCAATCCCGGCGCCGCCCACATCGGAAATCCCATGCAACTCAAGAATCCCATCCTCGGCCTGTGCCAACAGTCCACGTTCATGCTCAGTGCCGCCAAAGTCGATCAATGCCCTGACGACGAAGGCTTCGAAGTAGCGTTCGCCGGTCGTTCCAACGCCGGCAAATCCAGCGCGCTGAACACTTTGACTCACGCCAGCCTGGCGCGTACCTCGAAAACCCCGGGTCGCACACAGCTGTTGAACTTCTTCAAGCTAGACGAAGATCGCCGTCTGGTCGACCTGCCGGGCTACGGTTACGCAAAAGTACCGATCCCGCTGAAGATGCATTGGCAGCGTCACCTTGAGGCTTACCTCGGTGGCCGCGAGAGTTTGAAGGGTTTGATTCTGATGATGGACATCCGTCATCCAATGACCGACTTCGACCTGCTGATGCTCGACTGGGCCGTTGCGGCCGGCATGCCGATGCACATCCTGCTGACCAAGGCCGACAAACTCACCTACGGCGCAGCCAAGAACACCCTGCTCAAAGTGCAGTCGGAAATCCGCAAGGGTTGGGGCGACCTGGTCACCATCCAGCTGTTCTCCGCGCCAAAACGCATGGGCCTGGAAGAGGCCTACACTGTACTGGCCGGCTGGATGGAACTGGCAGACAAAAGCGCCGAGGCGGCAGCCGAGTAAGTCGGGATTGGGAAAAATTGGTTGTAGTGTGGTCAGGCAAGGCAAAGGTGATGCTCAAAAGCGGAGTTTAGGGGATCTAAATGAGCATTTTGAGTAGCGCCTTTAACGCAGCATGGCCGCGCTACAGCCGATTTTTGGGCAAAAAAAGCCCCGGATTTCATTGGGGAGGGAGAAATTCCGGGGTTTAAGTTCCGAACCGCTAGGGCGGGGTTCAGATATCTGCCAACACTTAACACAACATAGGAGCATCGAAGGGCTTCACCAGCCATTCAGTAACTCTGAGTGGTGTCCTTCCAGATTAGTTCAGATTTTTTTCAAAAAGCTTTGGAATAATCCCAAGCGCTTTTCGAAATAAGCAGGTTTTACCGGCTTTGCCGCGACAACAGGTCGCGGCAGACCGAGATCAAATGGCTCAGTGAGCCTCATCCCAATTGTTGCCCACACCCACTTCGACCAGCAGCGGCACATCCAGTTTCGCCGCCTCGCTCATGTGCACGCGAATCTCGGCACTGACTTGTTCGACCAGATCCTCACGAACCTCCAGCACCAGTTCATCGTGCACCTGCAGGATGACTTTGGCGTCCAGCCCGGATGTCGCCAGCCAGTTATCCACCGCCACCATGGCTTTCTTGATGATGTCGGCAGCCGTGCCCTGCATCGGCGCGTTGATCGCTGTGCGCTCGGCAGCGGCGCGTTCCTGCGGCTTGTTCGAGTTGATCTCCGGCAGGTACAGACGACGACCGAAAAACGTCTCGACATAACCCTGATCCGCTGCCTGCGCGCGGGTGCGATCCATGTATTCGCGAACCCCCGGATAACGGGCGAAGTAGGTATCGATGTAAGCCTTGGCGGTCTTGGTATCGACGCCGATGTCCTTGCCGAGTTTTTGTGCGCCCATGCCGTAGATCAGGCCAAAGTTGATCGCCTTGGCGCCACGGCGCTGGTCGGAGGTCACTTCGTTGAGTTCGACCTTGAACACTTCGGCAGCGGTGGCGGTGTGCACGTCCAGATTGTTGCGGAAGGCATTCATCAGGCCTTCGTCCTTGGACAGGTGCGCCATGATCCGCAGCTCGATCTGCGAATAGTCCGCCGCCAACAGTTTGTAGCCCTTCGGCGCGACGAACGCCTGACGGATGCGTCGACCTTCAGCGGTGCGCACCGGGATGTTCTGCAGGTTTGGATCGCTGGAGGACAAGCGACCGGTCGACGCCACAGCCTGATGATACGAGGTGTGGACACGCCCGGTGCGCGGATTGATCTGCTCCGGCAGGCGATCGGTGTAGGTGCTTTTCAGCTTGCTCATCGAGCGGTGCTCCATCAGCACCTTCGGCAAGCGGTGATCGTCTTCAGCGAGTTTCGCCAACACTTCTTCAGCAGTGGACGGCTGACCCTTGGCGGTCTTCTTCAGTACCGGCAGGCCGAGTTTCTCGTAAAGAATCACGCCCAGTTGCTTCGGCGAGCCAAGATTGAATTCTTCCCCGGCGATCTCGAACGCTTCGCGCTCCAGCGCGACCATTTTGTTGCCCAGTTCGATGCTCTGAATGCCGAGCAACTCAGCGTCAACGAACGCGCCTTGGCGCTCGATGCGGGCGAGAACGGGCACCAGCGGAATCTCGATATCGGTCAAAACGCTGGCCAGACTCGGGATCGCGCTGAGTTTTTCGAACAGCGTCTGGTGCAGGCGCAGGGTGATATCAGCGTCTTCGGCGGCGTACGGCCCGGCCTGTTCCAAAGCGATCTGGTCGAAAGTCAGCTGCTTGGCGCCTTTGCCGGCGATGTCCTGGAAGCTCACGGTGGTGTGATCCAGGTACTTCTGCGCGAGGCTGTCCATGTCGTGGCGGGTGGCGGTGGAGTTGAGCACGTAGGACTCAAGCATCGTGTCGAAGGCGATGCCGCGCACGTTGATGCCTTGGCTCTGATCGCCGCCGATGGCACAGTTGGCCAGAATATTCATATCGAACTTGGCGTGCTGGCCGACCTTCAGCTTGCTCGGGTCTTCGAGAATCGGCTTGAGTGCGCGCAGCACGGTGTCGCGATCCAGCTGTTCCGGCACGCCGATGTAGGAGTGGGTCAGCGGAATGTACGCGGCTTCGTTGGCCTGCACGGCGAACGACAGGCCGACCAGTTGCGCCTGCTGCGCGTCGATGCCGGTGGTTTCGGTGTCGAAGGCGAACAGCTTGGCGTTGTTGAGTTTTTCCAGCCAGACGTCGAAGCGCGCCTGATCAAGGATGGTTTCGTAGGCAGCTTCGGCGGGAGCAGCAGGCGCTTCTTCCGCTGGTGCGCTGAACAGATCGCCGGCCAGCGCAGGTTCGCTGGCTGCGCTCAGTTCCAGACGTTTGGCGTCGCGATCGAGATCGTTGATCCAGCTTTTGAATTCCAGCAGCGAGTACAGTTCGTAGAGCTTGGCCGGGTCTTCGGCGCCCATCTGCAGATCATCGAGTTCGACGTCCAGCGGCACGTCGACCTTGATGGTCGCCAGTTGATAGGAGAGGAACGCCATCTCCTTGTGCTCTTCAAGCTTGGCCGGCAGGGTTTTCGCGCCGCGAATCGGCAGGGTCGGGACGATGTCGAGATTGGCGTACAGCTCGGTGAGGCCGCCGTTGACGCCGACCAACAGGCCGGACGCAGTCTTCGGGCCGATGCCGGGAACGCCTGGAATGTTGTCGGACGAATCGCCCATCAGCGCCAGATAATCGATGATCTGCTCCGGAGCGACGCCGAATTTCTCCTTAACGCCCTCCACGTCCATCGAGCTACCGGACATGGTGTTGACCAAAGTAATGTGGCCATCGACCAGTTGCGCCATGTCCTTGTCGCCGGTGGAGATGATCACCGGGCGATCCGCCGCCGCGCTGCTGCGCGCCAGGGTGCCGATCACGTCGTCAGCCTCGACGCCTTCCACGCACAGTAGCGGGAAACCGAGGGCGATCACGCTCTGGTGCAGCGGCTCGATCTGCACGCGCATGTCGTCGGGCATGCTTGGGCGGTTGGCTTTGTATTCGGCGTACATTTCATCGCGAAATGTCCCGCCCTTGGCGTCGAAAACCACGGCGAACGGGCTGTCCGGGTACTGCTTGCGCAGACTCTTGAGCATGTTCAGCACGCCTTTGACCGCACCGGTCGGCAGGCCTTTGGAGGTGGTCAGTGGTGGCAGCGCGTGAAAGGCGCGGTACAGGTAAGACGAACCGTCCACCAGGACGAGGGGGGCTTGGCTCATGAGCAGGATCAACCTTTTCGGCGGGTCCGGCGCTAGAATAGCGGGACCGTTGACGACAAAGGGACAAGGTTATCATGCGTACGTTAAATCGCTTGCTGCTGGTCGGTCTGATTGCTGCCTCACCGTTGGCCGCGATGGCGGCGGATGATGCGCCGTCAAAGGAGCCGGAAGTTACCATTAACACGCACACGGAAGGCGACAAGGTTATCCAGGAATACAGTCGCAGTGGTTTCGTCTATGCGATCAAGGTCACGCCAAAGGGTGGCAAACCGTATTTCCTGGTGCGCGCCGATGGTACGGACGCAAACTACATTCGCTCCGACCAGCCGGATATGCTGATTCCGTCGTGGGAAATCTTTACCTGGAAGTAAGTTTCCCGACTTTTAATCGGCGTCGCCTGACCGCGACGCCTGAACTGAGCAGTTTTTGACCATGTCTGTGTTCACTCCCCTGGCTCGGCCCGAGCTGGAAACCTTTCTCGCCCCTTACGGGCTTGGCCGTCTGCTTGATTTCCAGGGGATCGCCGCCGGCAGCGAAAACACCAATTTCTTTATCAGCCTGGAGCAGGGCGAATTCGTCCTGACTCTGGTCGAGCGTGGCCCGGTGCAGGAGATGCCGTTTTTCATCGACCTGCTCGACGTGCTGCACGAAGCCGACTTGCCGGTGCCGTACGCGCTGCGCACCACTGACGGCGTGGCATTGCGTGAGCTGAAGGGCAAACCGGCGCTGCTGCAACCGCGGCTGTCCGGCAAGCACATCAAAGTCGCCAATGCTCAGCATTGCGCGCAGGTCGGCGAGTTGCAGGCGCATCTGCATCTGGCGACCCAGGGCGAGCGCATGATCAAGCGCAAGACTGATCGTGGCCTCGACTGGATGCTGGAGGAGGGCAACGAGTTGCTCTCGCACCTGAGCGATGAACCGCGCGCGTTGCTGCAAAAGGCGCTGGATGAAATCACCGAGCGCAAAGAGAAGATTCTCGCGCTGCCTCGGGCCAACATTCATGCCGACCTGTTTCGCGATAACGCGATGTTCGAAGGTACGCACCTGACCGGGCTGATCGACTTCTACAACGCCTGCTCGGGGCCGATGCTGTATGACGTGGCGATTGCGTTGAACGACTGGTGTTCGGACGAGGACGGTCTGATCGATGGGCCGCGAGCCCGCGCATTCCTTGGTGCCTATGCGGCGCTGCGACCGTTTACGGCGGCGGAGGCCGAGTTGTGGCCGACCATGCTGCGCGTGGCCTGCGTGCGGTTCTGGCTGTCGCGGTTGATCGCGGCGGAGCAGTTTGCCGGGCAGGATGTGTTGATACACGATCCCAAGGAGTTTGAGCAGCGCTTGGCGCAGCGGCAGCAGGTTCACACACCGTTACCTTTCGCCCTTTGAAAGCATCGCGAGCAGGCTCACTCCTACAGGGGTTAGGTGATCTCTTGTAGGAGTGAGCCTGCTCGCGATTGAGGCGAAGCCGAATCAGCCTTAAAGCGATTCCAGGCAGCCCGCCATATCGTTACCCAACTTCTCCAGCACCTGCTCATACCCCTGAGCCGTCGCCGGGGTGTACCCGCCCAGCGCATCCAGCTCCGCCAGTTTCACTGGCAAACCCGCCACCAGCGTCTCCGCCAGACGCGGCCGCAACGGCGGCTCACTGAACACACACGTCTTGCCGACTTCCTGCAAACGCTTGCGCATCGCCGCGACATGTTGCGCGCCCGGCTGCACTTCGGCGGCCACGCTGAACACACCGGTATGCTTCAGGCCGTAAGCCTCTTCAAAATAATCAAACGCTTCGTGAAAGACGAAATACGGCTTGCCTTCAACGCTGGCCAGACGCTTCTTCAAACGCTGATCCAATGCGTCCAGACGCTCATCAAACGCCTTGGCATTGCTCTGATAACGCTCAGCATTCGCCGGATCAACGGCGCTGAGGTCAGCGGCCATCTTGTCGGCAATCACCCGCGCATTGACCGGCGACAACCACAAATGCGCATCGAGCGTGCCAGGACGGTGATCGTGATCATGCTCGTCAGCCTCTTCGGCGTGGGAGTGGCTGTCCTCAGCGAAACGCCGCAGTTTCATTCCTGGCAGATCCTGCACCGCGACGCTCGGCAGCGTCCGACCGTTCAACACGCGCGGCAGAAAGCCTTCCATGTCCGGGCCGATCCAGTAGAGCAGATCCACCGATTGCACCTTCCGTACGTCGGATGGCCGCAGGGCGTAATTGTGTGGCGAAGCACCCGGCGGCAGCAGCACTTCGGGAATCGCTACGCCGTCCTGCACGGCTGCTGCAATCAACTGCAACGGTTTGATGCTGGTGAGGACTTTGACCTCGGCCTGAGCCGAACCGATCAGCAGAAAACTGGCGACAAAAGCCACAAAAACAGAAAAAAGTCGGGACACGATGACCACTCAAGGAGGCGAGAACGGGTAACATAATAACGTCTCTATCAAAACTCGTCGCCGCCCATGCCTATTACACCGATTGCCAGCCGTCCCCACGACCACTCTCATTGCGTGCACAGCGCTTTGTCCGAGGCCGATACCTTGTGCGCCCAGAAAGGCTTGCGCCTGACCGCGTTGCGCCGCCGGGTGCTGGAATTGGTGTGGCAGAGCCACAAGCCGCTGGGCGCCTACGACATTCTTGCCGTGCTGAGCGAGCAGGACGGCCGCCGCGCCGCGCCGCCGACCGTGTACCGCGCGCTGGATTTCCTTCTGGAAAACGGCCTGGTGCACCGCATCTCCTCGCTCAACGCCTTCGTTGGCTGCGTACACCCGGAACACGCGCATCAGGGCCAATTCCTGATCTGCCGCGATTGCCACGCCGCCATCGAACTTGAGCAAAAAGTGATCAGCGACGCGATCATCAACAGCGCCAAAGACGTTGGTTTCATCGTCGAAGCGCAGACCGTCGAAGTCGTCGGCCTGTGTTCCGGTTGCCAGGGGGCTTGATGAGCAATGCGCTGATCCGTCTGGAGCAGGTCGCCGTCACGTTTGCCGGGCAGGCTGTGCTGGACAACATCGAGCTGAGCGTCGAGCCGGGGCAGATCGTCACCCTGATCGGCCCCAATGGCGCCGGCAAGACCACGCTGGTGCGCGCCGTGCTCGGCTTGCTCAAGCCGGACAGCGGCAGTGTCTGGCGCAAGCCGAAGCTGCGCGTCGGTTACATGCCGCAAAAACTCCACGTCGATCCGACCTTGCCGTTGTCGGTGCTGCGCTTTCTGCGCCTGGTTCCGGGCGTTGACCGCCCGCGTGCGCTGGCTGCGCTGAAAGAAGTCGGCGCCGAACACGTCATCGATAGCCCGGTGCAAAGCGTTTCCGGCGGCGAAATGCAGCGCGTGCTGCTCGCTCGCGCGTTGTTGCGCGAGCCGGAATTGCTGGTGCTCGATGAACCGGTGCAAGGTGTCGACGTCGCCGGCCAAGCGGAGTTGTACAGCCTGATCACCCGTCTGCGCGATCGTCATGGTTGCGGCGTGTTGATGGTGTCCCACGATTTGCATCTGGTGATGAGCACCACCGACCAAGTGGTCTGCCTCAACCGTCATGTCTGCTGTTCCGGGCATCCCGAGCAGGTCAGCGGCGATCCTGCGTTCGTCGAGCTGTTCGGCAAGAACGCGCAGAGCCTGGCGGTTTATCACCACCATCACGACCACGCTCACGACCTGCACGGTTCGGTGGTCAAAGGGCCGGTTATTGGCCAACCTCACGTTCACGGAGACAACTGCAAGCATGGCTGATTTTCTGTTGTATGCCCTGCTTGCAGGTCTGGCGCTGGCGATCGTTGCAGGTCCGCTGGGTTCGTTTGTGGTCTGGCGGCGCATGGCGTATTTCGGCGACACCTTGTCCCACGCCGCGTTGCTGGGTGTGGCGCTGGGCTTTCTGCTGGATGTCAGCCCGACCGTTGCGGTGACCGTAGGCTGTCTGTTGCTGGCGGTGCTGCTGGTCACATTGCAACAGCGTCAACCGCTGGCGTCCGACACGTTGTTGGGAATTCTCGCACCGAGCACGCTCTCTCTCGGCCTGGTGGTACTAAGCTTCATGCATGAAGTGCGGATCGACCTGATGGCCTATCTGTTTGGCGACCTGCTGGCGATCAGCCCGACCGATCTGGCGTGGATCCTCGGTGGCAGCGCGGCGGTGCTGGTGTTGCTGGTGACACTGTGGCGGCCATTGCTGGCGATCACCGTGCACGAAGAGCTGGCCAAGGTTGAAGGTCTGCCGGTGGCGGGCCTGCGCATGGCGCTGATGCTGTTGATCGCGGTGGTGATTGCGGTGGCGATGAAAATCGTCGGAGTGTTGCTGATTACTTCACTGTTGATCATCCCGGCGGCTGCGGCACAGCGTCACGCCCGCTCGCCGGAGCAGATGGCACTGGGCGCAAGCCTGCTGGGCATGCTCGCCGTGTGTGGCGGGCTGGCGCTGTCGTGGTTCAAAGACACCCCGGCGGGGCCGTCTATCGTTGTGACGGCGGCCGCACTGTTTCTGTTGAGTTTTGTTCTGCCCCGTCGTGGGGTGTAGACTTGGCCGCTTTTTGCGCAAATAGAGAGTCGCAGGAATGAAGCCGTTCGCCTCCCGTTATCTGCTCCTTGTCGCATTTTCAGTGCTACTGGGCGCCTGCCAAAGCACGCCGCCGGTGGCCGAAGTCCCCGATGCGCGAGCTGCGGCCATCGCACAGCTGGAGCAAAGCCTGGCCAGCAGCGAGCTGGCCACTGCCGAAGATCAGTTGGCCGCTTTGCAGAAAGAAACCCCCAACGATCAATCCCTTGAGCAATACCAGCGGCAATTGGCCGAAGCGTATCTGCGTCGCAGCCAGATTGTGCTGCAGAAGGGCGATGTGAATGCTGCCGCTACGGCGTTAAGTCGTGCCCGCGCTTTGATGCCGAAAGCGCCGGCGCTGACCGGTGGCGTCAACGGTGCCATTACTGAAGCGCGCAAGGCTGAGCTGGAAAAGGCTGAGGCTGCATTGCTGGCCGCCGAGGCCAAGCCGAAAGCCAAAGTGATTGATCCGACTGCCGAGAGCACCACGGTTGCGCTGAACATCACCGATAGCCGCAAACTTCGTCGTCAACTCGACGCGATCGCCACTGATGTGGTGAATTATGAGTGTGGGGTGACCATTCAGGCGCCGCGTACCGATGACTATCCGTGGCTGGCGACTCTGCTGACCAAGCGGGTGAAGAAGTTGAACCCGGATTTTGATCTGAAGATTGAGAAGCAAACCGTGCGTACCGTGCCTGCACAAATGGTCTTGAGTCCGCGTAAACCCTAAAAAGCTTCGCGAGCAGGCTCGCTCCCACACTGGGTTTGTGAACGACACAAAACCAGTGTGGGAGCGAGCCTGCTCGCGAAAGCGTCCTGCCAGTCAGCAAAATCCTTAAGCCGGAATGGCCTTCGCCTTAGGCTCCCGATCCCAAACCCGATGCTGCCCGATCGCCGCAAAGAACGGCTTGGTCAACGCCGGCACATCCTTGCCCTGCAGCAATCCAGCATCAGCCTCCAGCTTCAGCAAATCCTGCAACTGTTTGGCCTCGCCGTGTAGAGCAATCGCTTTCAGGTGCTTGTACGCTTCCAGCAGGTAATGCAACGCCACGCCATCGCCGCTCAACGCCTTCACCGACGCCGCGCCACCCGGTACGAACACCGCATCGAAAATCACTGACGGCATGCCTTCCATCGAGGCATCCACTGGCAACGTTTTGCCGTCAGCGGTCTTCACCGGCGCTGAAGTCGGGCCGAGCAACTTGGCATGCGCACCCTCAGCCGCCAATGCCTTCCTCATTGCATCAATCGCCGCACCATCGACGCCGTTAGCGGCAAGAATTGCAACTTTTCGCGTCTTGATGTTTTCTGGCAGCAAATTAGCCTGACTCAATGACGGCGAGTGATCGAAAGACACCTTGCGCGCATCCACTGTGCCTTTGGCAGGCGCCGGCAAGCCCAGATTAGCCGCCACACGCTTGGCCAGTTCCAGATCGATGTTGGCGAGAATCTCGTTCACCTCCCGCGCACGGATAAATTCACGCTCAACCTTGCCCAACTCGAAGCTGTAGGCCGCAATGATGTGCTCCTTCTCGTGATCGCTCATGCTGTTGAAGAACAACGTCGCCTGGGAGAAGTGATCGCTGAACGACTCACTGCGCTGGCGGATCTTGTTCGCGTCGATGCGTTCCGGATAGCTCTCGAAGCCACCGTCCTGTGCGGCCGGCGGGGTTTCTTTCGGCCAGCCGCCATCAATCGAGTTCGGCTCATACGAGGCGCGACCCTTGTCGATCACCGTGCGGTGCTGCGCATCACGCTGGCCATTGTGGAACGGTGCCACCGGCCGGTTGATCGGCAACTCATGAAAGTTCGGCCCGCCGAGTCGGCTGATTTGCGTGTCGGTGTAGGAAAACAGCCGACCTTGCAGCAGCGGGTCATTGGAGAAGTCGATGCCGGGCACGATGTGGCCAGGGCAGAACGCGACCTGCTCGGTCTCGGCRAAGAAGTTGTCGGGGTTGCGGTTCAGGGTCATTTTGCCGAGCGGCGTGATCGGCACGATTTCTTCGGGGATCAGCTTGGTCGGGTCGAGGATGTCGAAATCGAAGTCGTGCTCGTTTTCCTCCTCGATGATCTGTACGCCGAGTTCCCATTCCGGGTAATCGCCCATCTCGATCGCTTCCCAGAGGTCGCGACGGTGGTAGTCGGTATCTTTACCGGCAAGCTTCTGCGCCTCGTCCCACACCAGTGAGCAGGTACCCGCAGTAGGGCGCCAGTGGAATTTGACGAAGCGCGATTTGCCCTCGGCGTTGATCAGGCGGAAGGTGTGCACGCCGAAGCCCTGCATGCTGCGCAGGCTTTTCGGGATCGCCCGGTCGGACATCGCCCAGATGACCATGTGCGCCGATTCCGGGACCAGCGAAACGAAGTCCCAGAAGGTGTCATGAGCGGAGCCGCCGGTAGGGATTTCATTGTGCGGTTCGGGTTTCACCGCGTGGACGAAGTCGGGAAACTTGATCGCGTCCTGAATGAAAAACACCGGCATGTTGTTGCCGACCAGGTCGAAGTTGCCTTCATCGGTGAAGAACTTCACCGCGAAACCGCGTACGTCACGCACGGTGTCGCCGGAACCACGCGGGCCCTGCACCGTGGAAAAGCGCACGAATACCGGCGTCTTTTTCCCCGGATCCTGTAGGAAACCGGCCTTGGTCAGCGTCGAATGGTTCTCGTAGGCCTGAAAGAAACCATGCGCCCCGGTGCCGCGTGCGTGGACGATGCGTTCCGGGATCCGCTCATGGTCAAAATGCGTGATCTTTTCCCGCATGATGAAATCTTCAAGCAGCGACGGCCCACGCGGGCCGGCCTTGAGGGTGTTCTGGTTGTCGGCAATCTTCACACCTTGGTTGGTGCGCAGGGCCTGGCCGGTGGCGTCGGAGCGGAATTTCTCCAGGCTGTCGAGTTTGGCGTTGGTGTTGGCACGATCCGGGGTATCGGTTCCGGCCATTTGGCTTTTGTCGGACGTAGGCTTCTTGCTCATCAGTCGTAAACTCCTCGGTTGACCCCGTGGATTGCCGGGGACTCTTGAGTGGTTCCCGGGCACGGCACCCAGGGTTTTCAGGTCGCTTACTTAGTGACTGATGAGGCGTTGGGGGCGTTCCTTTTTTATGACCTTTGATCTTGTTATTGCCAAATCGAAGGTTAATTGCGAAATAAATGCTAAGAACCTCTATACGGACAGGCTAAAATGCGCGCCCGGCTAACCGCTGATCCTTTTCTAACGCGCCCCACAAGGTTCGCTACGTGATCGAGTTTCAAAACGTCCACAAGACTTACCGCGTCGCCGGTAAGGATATTCCCGCGCTGCACCCGACCAGTCTCTCTATCGAGAACGGGCAGGTGTTCGGCCTGATCGGCCATTCCGGCGCGGGCAAAAGTACCCTGCTGCGTCTGATCAATCGCCTGGAAGACTCCAGTGGCGGCAAGATCATCGTCGACGGCGAAGAAGTCACCGCACTGGACGCCAACGGCCTGCGCCGTTTCCGTCAGCAAGTCGGGATGATCTTTCAGCACTTCAACCTGCTTGCCTCCAAGACCGTGGCCGACAACGTTGCGTTGCCGCTGACCCTGGCCGGCGAACTGTCGGGCGGCGAGATTGACAAGCGTGTTGCTGAATTGCTGGCGCGGGTCGGTCTGTCCGACCACGCCAAGAAGTACCCGGCGCAATTGTCCGGCGGCCAGAAACAGCGCGTCGGCATTGCCCGCGCCCTGGCGACCAAGCCGAAGATTCTGCTGTGCGACGAGGCCACCAGTGCCCTCGACCCGCAGACCACCGCGTCGGTCCTGCAATTGCTGGCCGAGATCAACCGCGAACTGAAACTGACCATCGTCCTGATCACCCACGAGATGGATGTGATCCGTCGCGTTTGCGATCAAGTGGCCGTAATGGACGCTGGTGTGATCGTCGAGCAAGGTTCGGTCGCCGATGTGTTCCTGCATCCAAAACACCCGACCACCAAGCGTTTTGTGCAGGAAAGCGAGCAGATCGACGAAAGCGAACAGCGTGATGACTTCGCTCACGTGCCGGGCCGCATTGTGCGTCTGACCTTCCAGGGCGAAGCGACCTACGCGCCGCTGCTCGGTACCGTCGCCCGGGAAACCGGCGTCGACTACAGCATCCTCGCTGGTCGCATCGACCGCATCAAAGACATTCCGTACGGGCAATTGACCCTCGCCGTCACCGGTGGCGACATGGAAGCGGCGTTTGCCCGCTTCACCGCCGCTGACGTTCACATGGAGGTATTGCGCTAATGGAAGACCTGATCAGTTTCTTCACCAATATCGACTGGTACGAAATCTGGCTGGCCACCGGCGACACGATGCTGATGCTCGGTGGTTCGCTGCTGTTCACCGTATTGCTCGGCCTGCCGCTGGGCGTGTTGCTGTTTCTGTGCAGCCCGCGTCAGTTGTTGGAAAACCGTGGCCTCTACGCATTCATGTCGCTGGCGGTGAACATCCTGCGTTCGCTGCCGTTCATCATTCTGTTGATCGTGATGATCCCGTTCACCGTGCTGATCACCGGCACGTCGCTGGGCGTGGCCGGTGCGATTCCGCCATTGGTGGTCGGTGCGACACCGTTCTTTGCGCGTTTGGTGGAAACCGCGCTGCGTGAAGTCGATCGCGGGATCATCGAAGCGACCCAGTCGATGGGCGCGACCACGCGGCAGATCATCATGAACGCTTTGCTGCCGGAAGCCCGCCCGGGCATCTTCGCGGCGATTACGGTGACGGCGATTACACTGGTGTCCTACACGGCGATGGCCGGTGTGGTCGGCGCCGGTGGTCTGGGTGACCTGGCGATCCGTTTCGGTTACCAGCGTTTCCAGACTGACGTGATGATCGTCACCGTGGTGTTGCTGTTGATTCTGGTGCAAGTGCTGCAGATGGTCGGTGATCGACTGGTTGTGCATTTCTCGCGCAAATAACCGGTTTTGTAATCAAGAGATGAGCCGGCCATTCGCTGGCAGGCGCCAGACGGGCGCCTCATAAGGAGTTAGCTGAATGAAAAAACTGATCGCTGCTTTTGCTGCCGTTGCAGCATTCTCGGCCCACGCCGAAACCCTGACCGTTGCCGCCACCCCGGTGCCGCACGCGGAAATCCTTGAGTTCGTGAAGCCGGCGTTGGCCAAAGAAGGTGTGGATCTGAAGGTCAAGGTCTTCACCGACTACATTCAGCCGAACGTACAGGTCGCGGAAAAGCGTCTGGACGCCAACTTCTTCCAGCACCAGCCGTATCTCGATGAGTTCAACAAGGCCAAGGGCACTAGTCTGGTTGCCGTGACCGGTGTGCACCTGGAGCCGCTGGGCGCTTACTCGAGCAAGCTCAAGGATCTGAAGGATCTGCCAAGCGGTGCCAACGTAGTAATCCCGAACGACGCCACCAACGGCGGCCGTGCCCTGTTGCTGCTGGCCAAGGCTGGCGTGATCACTTTGAAGGATCCGACCAACATCCTGTCGACCGTCAAAGACATTGCGACAAACCCGAAAGACCTGAAAATCCGTGAACTGGAAGCCGCGACCATCCCGCGTGTGCTCACCCAGGTCGATCTGGCGCTGATCAACACCAACTACGCGCTGGAAGCCAAGCTCGATCCGTCCAAGGATGCGCTGGTAATCGAAGGCAACGACTCGCCGTACGTGAACATCCTCGTGTCCCGCGCGGACAACAAGGACAGCGATGCGATGCAGAAACTCGCTGCTGCGCTGCACAGCCCGGAAGTGAAGAAATTCATTACAGAGAAGTACAAAGGCGCAGTATTGCCGGCGTTCTGATTGGGTTGTTGCAACGAAAAAGGGGACGCCATGTGCGTCCCCTTTTTTGTCTCTGGTGTTTGGCTTTGGACCTGCTGTGAAGCTGCCCCTCACCCCAGCCCTCTCCCGAGGGAGAGGGGGCCGATCTTCAAGCTTTTCGAGCCTGAGTTCGACTCATAATTGCAGGTCGGCGCAACTCGAACAAACACCTCGGTCAGTTCCCTCTCCCTCTGGGCGGTCCGACGTTTCGGGAGGGCTAGGGTGAGGGGCTTTTCGCTCTTCAGCTTTTATTTGCGGTTAAGCATGACCGGCAGCTGCGCAACCAGTTTGGCATTGTTCAACGGCGCTCGAATAAACCCCCGCTGCGTCCCGTCCGGGCCGATCACCGCCAGATTGCCGCTATGGTCGACGGTGTAATTCGGCTTGCTCGTATCCGCCGGAATAAACGGAATACTCACCGCGTTCGCCACTTTCTGCAGCTCTTCAATCGAAGTCGGTGTCAGGCCAATGAACTGCGGATCAAAATAGCCCAGGTACTGCTTCAACTGCTTCGGGTTATCGCGGTTCGGGTCAACGCTGACCAGCACGATCTGCAACTTATCCACAGCGTCTTTCGGCAGTTCACTCTTGATCTGCCGCAGCTGCGCCAACGTTGTCGGGCAGATGTCCGGGCAGAAGGTGTAGCCGAAGAACAGCAGGCTCCACTTGCCTTTCAACTCGTTGATCGCCACCGGTTTACCGTCCTGATCGGTCATCGTCACGTCCGGCAGATTGCGGCTCTGCGGCAGCAGGATAATGCCGGCGTCGATCAGCGCAGTCGGGTCGCCCTGGCCCTTGCCGCTCAGCACTTTGTTGACGGTAAGTCCCAGGATCAGCGCGATCACGGCGACGAGGATGAAGACGGTTTTCTGGGTTCGAGTCATAGGTTCAACAGTAAGTAGTGGTCTACGAGCAGGGCGATGAACAACAGGAACAAGTACCAAATAGAGTACTTGAAGGTGTTGATCGCCGCGTGCGGCCGAGTGCCACGGTACAGCACCACGGCCCATTGCAGAAACCTCGCGCCCAAGCAGAGCGCGCAAATCAGGTAGAGCATGCCGCTCATGTGAATCACGTAAGGCAGCAGACTCACCGCCAGCAGCGCGAAGGTGTAGAGCAGAATGTGCACCTTGGTGTAGTGCTCGCCGTGGGTGACTGGCAGCATCGGGATGTCGGCCTTGGCGTATTCCTCCTTGCGATGAATCGCCAGCGCCCAGAAGTGCGGTGGGGTCCAGGCGAAGATGATCAGCACCAGCAACAACGGTTCGGCGCTGACGTGGCCGGTGGCTGCGGTCCAGCCCAGTAATGGCGGGGCAGCACCGGCGAGGCCACCGATGACGATGTTCTGCGGCGTCGCGCGTTTGAGGAAGCCGGTGTAAATCACTGCATAACCAAGAAGCGAAGCCAAGGTCAGCCAAGCGGTCAGCGGATTGGTGAAAGTCAGCAACAACGCCTGACCGAGCAACGCCAGCACCAAGGCAAACGTCAGTGCCGCCGCCGGTGAAACCCGGCCCTCGGCTAGCGGCCGTTTATGCGTACGCGCCATCACCGCATCGATGCGCCGATCCACCACATGGTTGACCGCCGCCGCACCACCGGCACACAGGGCAATCCCCAGATTGCCGAACACCAGCACCGTCCACGGCACCCCGGCACGGGTCGCGAGGAACATGCCAACCAGCGAGGTGATCAGCATCAGCACCACGACTTTCGGTTTGGTCAGCTCCAGATAATCACGCCAGATCGCCTGATGCGGGCGCTCGCCAATCAGAATCGCCACGGCGTTTCTCCTTTTATGGTGATGGGCGCGGCCGCGTGTTTGCGCGGGCTCAGGCGCCAGCGCGCGAGCACCGGTTGTTTGACCCGGACCAGGCTGGTGCGCGCGTGGTAATTGACCAGCACCATGGTCAGCAACAGCGCCGCGCCGCCAGCGTTATGCGCGACCGCCACCGGCAGCGGCAGATGGAACAGCACGTTGCTGATGCCGAGGGTGATCTGCGCTGCGAGGGCAATAAGCACCAGCCCGGCCAGCCGCGTCATGCCAACCACTTTCAATTGCCAGGCGAGGCCGAGCAGCACCAGCGTCACCAGCAGCGCGCCGATACGATGAGTCAGGTGAATCGCCGTGCGTGCATCGCTGTCGAGTTGTCCGCCGAGATAATTCGGGCCGATGTGTTGAGTCAGGTGAAAACCGTTGGCGAAATCCGCTGGCGGCAGCCATTGCCCGTGGCAGGTTGGGAAATCGATGCAGGCCACCGCCGCGTAGTTGGAACTGACCCAGCCACCCAGCGCGATCTGGCCAATCACCAACAACAATCCCGCTGTCGCCCAATACTGCAAACGCTTGGGCACGGTCAGTGCCGGCAGCACGCCGGACAGTCGCAAGGTCAGCAAAAACAGCAAACTCAACGTCGCAAAACCGCCGAGCAAATGCCCGGTGACCACTTGCGGCCAGAGTTTGAGCGTCACCGTCCACATGCCGAACGCCGCTTGCGCGAACACCACCGCGAGCAGAAACAGCGGCAGCTTCAACGGCTGCCCCGGATGACGTCGATTGACCCACGCGCGCCCGGCCAGAATCGAAATGAGCAGGCCGAGGGTGCCGGCGAAGTAGCGGTGGATCATCTCGTTCCAGCCCTTGTGCGCCTCCACCGGTGAGTCGGGGTAATGCAGTTCGGCATGGGCCAGTTGCGCTTCGCTTTTCGGCACGCTGATAAACCCGTAGCAACCCGGCCAGTCCGGACAGCCAAGGCCGGCGTGGGTCAGGCGCGTATAGGCGCCGAGCAGCACCACAATCAGCGCCAGCAGGGTGGCAAACAGCGCGAGGCGAAATCCAGGTTTGGCCATGACGATGCCCTTATCCGATGTTCGACAGTTTCAGCAGGTGACGCAGGTCGTTGAGCAGATCCTTGCCTTTCACATTCGGCTCGTAACGCAGTACGAGATTGCCGTGGGGGTCGATGATCCACAGCTGCGGCGTGGCTTTGTCGCCCGTGGTTTTACTGAACGATGTAGCGTCCAGCGGATAGCGTTGCAGCTGTGGATATTCGCGGTTGAGCTTGGCCTCGTAATCGGCGCTCACCGGTTGCGCCATGGCGAGAGCGTGGCTGGCGCGGCCGGCATCGCGACCGAGGCCGATCTGGATCTGCCGCGCCAGATACACCAGTTGCTGGCAATCCACCGCGCAATCCTTCGGCGCGGTGACCAGCATCTGCCAGCGCTCCTCGTCGGCCTGCACGCCGAGGTCGGCGCGGGTCTGGCCGTTGCCGATCAGTTCGCCGTGATAGCTGCGACCCTCCGGCACCCAGAACTGCAATTTGTACATGCCGGTGGCGAGCACCATCGGGCCGATCACGCCAAGCAATATCAGCAGCAACTGAATGCGCCCGCGACGACGGGTGGCGGCAGGTTTCGCCTCAGACATGCTGGGTGGATTCATGGCCGTTCCCATGGTGTTTCTCCTTTGCGTTGTGCAAGCCCAAATAGACGTAGAGGCCGAGCAGGGCGGTGGCCATGGCGAACCACTGCACGGCGTAACCGAGGTGTTTTTCCGGGCCCATGGCGACCACCGGCCAATCGGCCTCGTAGCTGGCCGGGCCGGGTTCGGCGCGTAACTCGTAGGTAAAGCCGTCGCGCTCAAGGGTTTTCCACAGCTTGGCGGGTTCGACGGCAGTGATGGTTTGCGGCCAGGTGTTGCTGACCGGATCGGCATGAAGTTGAAAAGTGGCGCCGGGGGCGACGTAGACCCAGGCATCGACATTCAACGCCTCAGTGGGCGTGGTGAATTGCGGCGGCACGCGGCGGTCCGGCCACGGCAGCCAGCCGCGATTAACCAGCAGCCACAGGCCTGTACGTTGATCCTGAAACGGTTGCACCAGCTCGACGCCGACCTTGCCGTTACGCTGACGGTTATCCAGCAGCAAGCTGTGCGCGGCATCGAACTGGCCGTGCAGATGCACGCGGCGATAAGCCGGATCAGCGCTATTGAGCAGTTCGCTGCTGGCCATCGGTTCGGCCGCGCGGCGTTCGGCGTAGCTGGTGAGCAGAGCGGTTTTCTCGGCACCCCGGCTCAATTGCCAGAAGCCTAGCGAAACCAGCAACGGCAGCAACAACGCCACCACCACGGTCGGTATCACGCCCGGGCGAAAGCGCTTCATGGCTGCGCCACAAAGTCAGTCGTTGCGATCGCTATACTCAACTGCATCGCCTGTCCCCCGGAGTTCTTCCCATGCTCAAAACAGCCATCGTCCTGATGCTGATTGCCACGGTGATCAGCCTGTTCAGCGGCCTGTTTTTCCTGGTCAAGGACGACAGCAGCTCGAATCGCCTGGTCATCGCCTTGAGTGTTCGGGTGGCATTGGCCGCCGCCACCGTCGGCTTGATCGCCTGGGGCTTTTACAGCGGCCAATTGGTGTCGCATGCGCCTTGGTAGTGGTGATCCTCAGAGTACGTAGACGAAGATAAACAGACCGATCCAGACCACGTCGACGAAGTGCCAATACCAGCTCGCCGCTTCGAAGCCGAACTGGTGCTCGTTGTCGAAGTGGCCCTTCATGATGCGCATCAGCATCACAAACAGAATGATCGTGCCGATGGTCACGTGGGCGCCGTGGAAACCGGTGAGCATGAAGAACGTCGCGCCATAAATACCGGAACCGAGGGTCAGGCCCAGTTCGTGGTAGGCGTGCATGTATTCCTCAGCCTGGAAGCCGAGAAACGCGCAGCCCAGCAGCACGGTGATCGCCAGCCAGATTTTCAGTGCGCCGCGATGGCCCTTTTTCAGCGCATGGTGGGCGATGGTGATGGTCACGCTGGAGCTGACCAGCAGAATTGTGTTGATCAGCGGCAGGCCCCACGGGCTGATGACTTCTTTTGGCGGCGGGAACAGTTTCGGATCCGGCGTGTGCAGCAACGGCCAGGTGAACTGGAAGTTCGGCCAGAGCATGTGCGCGATGCCTTTGGTGCCCTCACCGCCGAGCGCCGGTCCGGAGACGTGCCGCACGTAAAACAGCGCACCGAAGAAGGCGACGAAGAACATCACTTCGGAGAAGATGAACCAACTCATGCCCCAGCGGAACGAGCGATCGAGTTGCGGGCTATAAAGCCCCGCGCGGCTTTCCTTGATCACCGCCCCGAACCAGCCGAACAGCATGTACGCCAGCAACAGGCCACCGACGAAAAAGATGTACGGGCCGTGGGATTCCGGGCGCGCTGCCTTCAGATCGTTAAACCAGGTGGCGAGGCCGTACACAGTGATGGCCATGCCGAAGGTCGCAATGATCGGCCATTTGCTTTGCGGCGGAACGTAATAATGCTCATGAGTTGCCATTTATTGTTCTCCTTATCGGGCACGCTCAACCGCCAGTGTTTACAGCCACCGGCGGATGTCGGGCGGTGATATCGAACAGCGTGTAGGACAGCGTCAGGTGCTTCACATCCTTGGGCATGTCGCGGTCAACAATGAAGCGCACCGGCATCTCGATCTGTTGACCGGGCTGCAGCACCTGCTGGGTAAAGCAAAAGCATTCGGTCTTGTGGAAATATGCCGCGGCGCTGCTCGGTGCGATGCTCGGCACGGCTTGCGCACTCATCGGTTTGTCGGTGGGGTTGCGCGCGATGAAGATCATCTCGTTGACCGCGCCGGGGTTGGCGGTGAGTTCGTCATGCTTGGGGTAAAAGTCCCACGGCATGTCGACGTTGTTGGTCGACAGAAACTGCACACGCACCTGGCGCGAAGTGTCGACCACCTGCTCACCCTCGTACTGCCCGGCGGTCTTGCCGTTGATGCCGAAGGCTTTGCACATCACGTCGTAGATCGGCACCAAGGCAAAACCGAAGACAAACATCGCCACCACCACGCCGAGCAGGCGGGTGACGAGTTTTTTCATCGAGATCGAATCAGCCATGGTTCATGCCTCCCCACCAAACCCTGTAGGAGTGAGCCTGCTCGCGATGGGTGCACCGCGGTGTGCCCGACACACCGCCATCGCGAGCAGGCTCACTCCTACAAAAGCCAAGCGTTTCATTTCACTTCCGGCGGTGTGGTGAAGGTGTGATACGGCGCCGGTGACGGCACGCTCCACTCCAGACCTTCCGCACCATCCCACGGTTTGGCCGGTGCTGGCGGGCCGCCGCGAATGGTCTTGATGACGATGAACAGGAAGAAAATCTGCGTCGCACCGAACATGAACGCGCCAATCGACGAGACCATGTTGAAGTCGGCGAATTGCAGGTTGTAGTCCGGAATCCGCCGCGGCATTCCCGCAAGACCGACGAAGTGCATCGGGAAAAAGGTCAGGTTCATGCCGACGAACGACAGCCAGAAATGCAGCTTGCCGAGGGTTTCGTCGTACATGTGGCCGGTCCATTTCGGCAGCCAGTAATAGGTCGAGGCGAAGATCCCGAAGATCGCCCCCGGCACCAGCACGTAATGGAAGTGCGCGACCACAAAGTAGGTGTCCTGATACTGGAAGTCCGCCGGCGCGATGGCCAGCATCAACCCGGAGAAACCGCCGATGGAGAACAGGATCACGAACGCCACGGCAAACAGCATCGGCGTTTCGAAGGTCAGCGAGCCTTGCCACATGGTGCTGGCCCAGTTGAACACCTTCACCCCGGTCGGCACCGCGATCAACAGCGTGGCGTACATGAAGAACAGCTCGCCCACCAATGGAATGCCGACCACGAACATGTGGTGCGCCCAGACGATGAACGACAGGAAGGCGATGCTCGCCGTCGCGTAGACCATCGAGGTGTAGCCGAACAGCGGCTTGCGCGAGAAGGTCGGGATGATCGAGCTGACGGCGCCGAAGGCCGGCAGGATCATGACGGCCACCTCGCGATGGCCGAAGAACCAGTACCCATGCGGGAACAACACCGGGTCACCGCCACCGGCAGCTCTGAAGAAACGGGAGCCGAAGTGGCTGTCCATCAGCATCATCGTCTCGCCCCCGGCCAGCACCGGCATCACCGCGATCCGCAGGAACGCGGTGATCAGCCAGGTCCAGACGAACAGCGGCATTTTCATCAGCCTCATGC
>NZ_JBFUIR010000015.1:0-85302 GCF_056401755.1 Pseudomonas sp. P4_D7
CTGAACTGAAATGCAAAAGGCCCCGGCGTTTGAACTCCGGGGCCTTTTTTTGCCTACAGGTTTTGCGATCGTTCCCACGCAGAGCGTGGGAACGATCAGTTACCTCAGGTGAACTCGAAGGTGTCGGCATCCAGATTCGCCGGAAAGCGCTCGCGATACGCCGCCAGTGACGCCGCCTCCAAAACCACCTTGAACACCCCGTCCGCCTCCCCCGCCGCCAGCAAGGTTTCCCCCTGGAAATCCAGCACCTGACTGTCACCGGTGTAGGCGAAGCCCTTGCCGTCCGTGCCGACGCGATTCACCGCCGCCACATAGCAAAGGTTTTCGATGGCTCGCGCCGGCAACAGGCGATTCCAGTGCAGACGCCGCGCGCCCGGCCAGTTGGCGGTGTACAGCAACAGATCAGTGTCCTGCGCATCGCGGCTCCACACCGGGAAGCGCAGGTCGTAACAAATCAGCGGACGGATGCGCCAGCCCTTGAGTTCGAACTGCACCTGACGTTCGCCGGGGGTGTAGTGATTGTGCTCACCGGCCATACGGAACAGGTGACGCTTGTCGTAATGCAGCACTTCGCCGTCCGGCCGCGCCCACAGCAGGCGATTGCGATGGCTGCCGTCGGCGGCCTGGATAATCACACTGCCGGTAATGACCGCATTGAGCTTCGCCGCCTGAACCCGCAGCCATTTGCTGGTCGGGCCATTCTCGGCTTCGGCAAGGGTTTCGGATTCCATGGAGAATCCGGTAGTGAACATCTCCGGCAGAACGATCAGATCCGCCCCCCGCGCCTGCTCCAGCAACACCGCGAAATGTTCAAGGTTGGCCTGGCGGTCATGCCAGGCCAGGCTGGTCTGGATCAGCGCCAGGTTCAGATCAGGTAACGCACTCAGATCACGCATAGTTTTGCCGCCGCTTCACGCAGCGTCTCCTCGCGTTTGGCAAAACACAGACGCACCAGGCGCTGGCCTTGCGGTGGGTTCTGGTAGAACACCGACACCGGGATACTCGCCACGCCGTGTTCGCGGGTCATCCATATGGCCATCTCGACGTCGTTGAGGTCGGGACGGATCTGCGAGTAATCGACCAGTTGGAAATAGGTGCCGGTGACTCGGGTGAAGGTGAAACGCGACGGCGCCAGCAGATCGCAGAACAGATCGCGCTTGGCTTGGTAGAAGCCCGGCAACTCTTCGACGTGTTCCGGGTGCTCGGCCATGTAATCGGCCAGCGCATATTGCAACGGCGTGACGCCGCAGAAACTGACGTACTGGTGGACCTTGCGCAGTTCGGTGGTCAGCGCTGGCGGCGCGACGACGTAACCGGTTTTCCAGCCAGTGACGTGATAGGTCTTGCCGAACGAGCTGACCACGAATGCGCGCTGATACAGCTCTTCATGGGCCAGCACGCTGACGTGCGGCACGCCGTCGAACACCAAGTGTTCGTAGACTTCATCGCTGATCAGGTAGATGTCGCGACCACGGATCAACTCTGCCAGTTGATCGAGTTCGGCACGACTGATCAGTGCGCCGCTCGGGTTGTGCGGGGTGTTGATGACGATCATTTTCGTGCGCGGACTCAGGGCAGCAGCGAGTTGATCGAAATCGATGGAGAAGTCGTTCGGATTCAGTTGTACATGTACGCAACGACCGCCCGCCAACTCCGTCGCCGGTTCGTAGCTGTCGTAGCACGGATCGAACACGATAACTTCGTCGCCGCTGTGGATAACCGCCTGAATCGCACAGAAGATCGCCTGGGTCGCGCCCGGCGTGACCGTCACTTCACTGTCGGCATTGACTTGCACGCCATAGCTGCGAGCGATTTTCGCCGCAATCTGCTCGCGCAGCGCCAGCAGGCCAGTCATCGGTGAATACTGGTTGTGGCCACTGGCGATGTGCCGACCGACCGCGTCACGCAGGGACTGCGGGCCGTCGAAGTCAGGAAAACCCTGGGACAGATTGATCGCTCCGGTCTGGGCCGCGAGCTGAGACATCTGCGTGAAAATAGTGATGCCGACATTCGGCAGCTTACTCGTGATCATCGGGGGTTCCCTGCTCAACACCCGGCTCTGACGACGGCGCGGGAGAGCCCGAGGATAGCCCATCCGGCGCCCATAAAAAAAGGGCGCCGGATGGCACCCTTCTCTCATGTTGATCGTTCCCGCGCTCTGCGTGGGAACGATCAACGAGCCGCGACCTTATTTCTTGTCGCGGCGCTTCTTGCTGGCTTTCTTGTTGTGCGACATCAAGCGACGCTTCTTGTTGACCTGGCGGTCGGTCAGCGTGTTCTTGTTGCCTTCGTACGGGTTCTCGCCGCCCTTGAACTCGATGCGGATCGGCGTACCGACCAGCTTCAGCACACGGCGGTAAGTGTTCTCCAGATAGCGCACGTACGACTTCGGCACTTTCTCGATCTGGTTACCGTGGATCACGATGATCGGCGGGTTCGCACCACCCAAGTGGGCGTAGCGCAGCTTGATCCGGCGGTTGTTGACCATCGGTGGCGCGTGCTCGCCCACCGCGTCTTCCAGAATCTGGGTCAGACGGTTGGTCGGCCAGCGGGTGACCGCCGACTTGAACGAGTTCTGTACCGACGCGTAGAGGTTACCCACGCCAGTGCCGTGCAGGGCCGAGATGAAGTGGATGTCGGCGTAGTCAACGAAGAACAGGCGACGTTGCAGCTCGACCTTGACGAAGTCGCGCTCGCTCGGCGTCATGCCGTCCCACTTGTTGATCGCGATCACCAGTGCACGACCGGATTCGATGGCGAAGCCCAGCAGGTTGAGGTCGTGATCGACCACGCCTTCGCGGGCGTCCATCACGAAGATCACCACGTTGGCGTCTTTGATCGCCTGCAGGGTTTTCACCACAGAGAATTTTTCGACTTCTTCGTGGATCTTGCCGCGCTTGCGCACGCCGGCGGTGTCGATCAGCGTGTACTTCTCTTCATTCCGTTCGAACGGGATGTAGATACTGTCGCGGGTGGTGCCCGGCTGGTCATAGACGATAACCCGGTCTTCACCGAGCATGCGGTTGACCAGGGTCGACTTGCCGACGTTCGGACGACCGATGATGGCGATCTTGATCCCGTCTTTTTCGCTCGGGCCAGGAATGCGCTTGGCTTCCTCGCCTTCGGCAACGATCTCTTCTTCGCCGTCTTCCGGCTCTTCTTCGTCTTTGGGGAAATCACCCAAGGCGATTTCCAGCATCTGCGTGATGCCACGGCCGTGAGCACCGGCGATCGGGATCGCGTGGCCCATGCCCAGAGGGGCGAATTCAGCGCGGGCCATTTCCGGGTCGATGTTGTCGACCTTGTTGGCGACCACGTAGGAACGCTTGTTACGTTTGCGCAGGTGTTCGGCGATCATCTGGTCGGCGGCGGTAAAACCGGCCTTGGCATCTACCAGGAACAGCACAACATCCGCTTCTTCAATGGCCAGCAGCGACTGCTCGGCCATTTTTTCGTCCATACCGTGCTCGTCACCGGAGATACCACCGGTGTCGACCAGAATGTAGGAACGCCCTTGCCACTTGGCCTCACCGTACTGGCGATCACGGGTCAGACCGGACAAGTCGCCGACGATGGCGTCGCGAGTCCTGGTCAGGCGGTTGAACAAGGTGGACTTGCCGACGTTCGGTCGGCCCACCAGGGCGATTACGGGAACCATGCGGCTCTCCACTTCGTTATTTCAGAAAATACAAAAGCCGCTGCGAGGCAGCGGCTGGTGCTCGGGGCAACGCCTGTTAGCGCTGCAAGCCCCATGAATCCGGGGCCGCCTGGGGGTTTAACCCCAAGCATAGTTGTTACTTGATGGTCAGGGCTTCCAGTTTGCCGCTGTTGCCATAGACATAAATCGTGTCACCCACCACCAGCGGACGGGCACGCAGGCCGTCGCTGTCGATGCGCTCACGGCCGACGAAACGACCGTCAACCTGGCTCAGCAGGTGCAGATAACCTTCCAGGTCACCGACTGCAACATAGCTGGAGAACACTTCCGGAGCCGACAGTTGACGACGAGCCAGCGAATCGTTGCTCCACAATGCTGTGGTGGAACGTTCGTCGACGCCTTCAACGGTGCCCGAGGACAGGCTCACGTAAACGCTGCCGAAACCCTGAGCGATACCGGCGTAGCTCGACGCATCGCGCTGCCAGAGTTGACGACCGCTTTCCAGGTCCAGTGCCGCCACGCGACCCTGATAGCTGGCAACGTACAGCGTACCGCCGGACAACAGCAGACCGCCGTCGATGTCGACCACGCGCTCCAGTTCCGAACGACCTTGTGGAATCGCGATCCGTTGTTCCCACACCGGCACGCCGTTGGAAATATCCAGAGCGACCACTTTACCGGTCGACAGGCCAGCCACCGCGAGACGGTTGGTGACCAGCGGTGCGCTGGTGCCACGCAGGGTCAACACGGCCGGGGTGCTGTCATACACCCAGCGCTGAGTACCGGTGGAAGCATCCAGACCGATCAGACGATCGTCCTGGGTCTGTACCACCACCACGTCGCCGTTGTTGGCCGGCGGCGCGAGGACTTCGCTGTTCACACGAGCGCGCCACTTCTCTTCACCGTTGCTGGTGTCCAGAGCAACGACTTCGCCGCGCAGCGTACCGATCAGAACCAGACCGTAACCCACGCCAACGGCGCCGGAGACAGGCAGGTCAAGATCCTGCTTCCATTTCACGTCGCCATTGCCGCGATCCATGGCCATCACCACGCCGGTTACATCGGCGGCGTAGATGGTGTCACCGTCGATCGCCGGCACCAGCATGTTGTAGGTTTCGCCCTGACCGTCACCGATCGAACGACTCCACTGCTTGTGCAGAACCACTTCTTCTTTGAAGTCGGTCAGTTCAGCCGGTGGCAATTCTTTTTTGCTGTTGCTGCTGCAACCCGCGGCCAGAAGGGCCAGAGCCAGCAATGCTGCATGCTTCCAACGGATCACGTCACGCATCCCCTTTGGCCAGGTCGTCGAGCTTGATTTGAAGGCCACCGACCGCCGCTTCATCCGACAGTGCCGCCTTGGCTTTTTGATACGCCTTGTTCGCGTCATCGGTACGGCCCAGCTGTACCAGCAGGTCGCCCTTGAGTTCTTCGCGAGTGGCCAGGAACGCTTTGTCGGCATCGCCGTCGAGCAGTTTCAGGGCATCTTCAGCCTTGTTCTGCGCGCCGAGTACCTGCGCCAGACGCTGACGGGCGATTTCGCCCAGCGCCGGGTTGGCCGGTTTGTCGACAATGGCTTTCAGTTCGGCCGCAGCGTCATCCAGCTTGCCGCTGTCGACCGCCACTTTGGCCACGAACAGGCTGCCGTACTGCGCGTAGGCGGAACCGCTGAATTCGCTGTTGAGCTTGCCGGCCAGATCCGCAACGCGGGCCGCATCAGGCTTGCCGTCAGGCGTCAGCGTGGTTTCCAGCAGTTGCTGATAGAGCACCGAGGCGCCTTGCGACTGGTTGCTCTGGTATTTGTGATATGCCTGCCAGCCGAACACGATGACCAGCGCCAACAGGCCGCCAGTGACCAGAGGTTTGCCGTTGCGTGTCCACCAGTCCTTCAAATCCGCCAACTGTTCGTCTTCGGTACTCGACACCCCAATACTCCTTAATCGCTAAATCGGCTGTTTGGACAGCTTCAACCCTGCACGACGCAGGTGGCCAGGTGAGCGGCGAGCGCATCCCAGGCAATGCTTTGTTGTTCGCCCTGGCCACGCAGGGGTTTGAAACCTACCACTTGCTGGGCCATTTCGTCGTCACCGAGGATCAGTGCGTACAGCGCACCGCTCTTGTCGGCCTTCTTGAACTGGCTTTTGAAGCTGCCGGCGCCGGCATTGACTTGCAGACGCAGGTTTGGAAGTTGATCACGAACACGTTCAGCCAGAGCCAGACCGGCCAGCTCGGCTTCTTCACCGAAGGCGCACAGATAGACATCGACCTGACGGGAGATTTCTTCCGGGATCTGCTCCAGGGTTTCCAGCATCAGCACCAGACGTTCGATGCCCATGGCGAAACCGACGCCGGTGGTCGGCTTGCCACCCATTTGCTCGACCAGACCGTCGTAACGACCGCCCGCGCAAACAGTGCCCTGGGCGCCGAGTTTGTCGGTGACCCATTCGAATACGGTTTTGCTGTAGTAATCGAGGCCGCGCACCAGTTTCGGGTTGAGCACGTAAGGAATGCCGACGGCATCCAGACGCGCTTTCAAACCTTCAAAGTGCGCACGGGATTCGTCGTCGAGGTAGTCGGCCATTTTCGGCGCATCGACCAGCACCGCTTGAGTGTCGGCATTTTTCGTGTCGAGCACGCGCAGCGGGTTGGTTTTCAGGCGACGCTGGCTGTCTTCGTCGAGTTTGTCGTGGTGCGCCGAGAGGTACTCGACCAGCGCTTCACGATAACGCCCACGGGACTCGCTGGTGCCGAGGCTGTTGAGTTCAAGCTTGACCGCATCACGAATGCCCAGCTCGCCCCACAGGCGCCAGGTCATGGTGATCAGCTCGGCGTCGATGTCCGGGCCGTCGAGGTTGAACACTTCCAGACCGATCTGGTGGAACTGGCGATAACGGCCTTTCTGCGGACGCTCGTGGCGGAACATCGGGCCGATGTACCAGAGTTTCTGCACCTGGCCACCGCCGGTAATGCCGTGCTCGAGTACGGCACGCACGCACGCCGCGGTACCTTCCGGACGCAAGGTCAGGGAGTCGCCGTTGCGGTCTTCGAAGGTGTACATCTCTTTTTCGACGATGTCAGTGACTTCACCAATCGAGCGTTTGAACAGCTCGGTGAATTCAACGATCGGCATGCGGATCTGCTTGTAACCGTAGTTATCCAGCAGACGCGCAACGGTGCCCTCGAAATAACGCCACAACGGGGTCTGCTCGGGCAGGATGTCATTCATGCCACGAATGGCTTGCAGAGACTTGCTCACTTTAAATCCTTAAATTCGTTCGGCGCTTCAATCAGGCTCAGCCGCGCGCAATAACCGCAGCGTCAGCTTCGACCTTTTCGGCCGCTTTCTGGCGGATCAGCTTTTCCAGCTCGTCCACCAGATTGTCATTCGTCAGTTTCTGCGACGGCTTGCCGTCGATGTAAATCAGGTTTGGCGTGCCGCCGGTCAAGCCGATATGGGCTTCCTTGGCTTCGCCGGGGCCGTTGACCACACAACCGATCACCGCGACATCCAGCGGCACCAGCAGGTCTTCAAGGCGCCCTTCCAGCTCGTTCATGGTTTTCACCACATCGAAGTTCTGCCGCGAGCAGCTCGGGCAGGCGATGAAGTTGATGCCACGGGAACGCAGATGCAAAGACTTGAGAATGTCGTAACCGACCTTCACTTCCTCGACCGGGTCGGCCGCCAGCGAGATGCGGATAGTATCGCCAATCCCCTCGGCGAGCAGCATACCTAGGCCCACGGCGGATTTCACTGTGCCCGAACGCAATCCACCGGCTTCGGTGATGCCCAGGTGCAGCGGCTGAACGATTTCTTTCGCCAGCAAGCGGTAGGCTTCGACGGCCATGAACACGTCAGAGGCCTTAACGCTGACTTTGAAGTCCTGAAAATTCAGGCGTTCGAGATGCTCAACGTGACGCAAAGCAGATTCGACCAGCGCAGCAGGGGTCGGCTCGCCGTATTTCTTTTGCAGGTCTTTTTCCAGTGATCCGGCGTTGACGCCGATGCGGATCGGAATGCCGCGATCACGCGCTGCATCGACCACCGCCCGAACACGGTCTTCACGACCGATGTTGCCCGGGTTGATACGCAGGCAGTCCACGCCCAGTTCGGCCACGCGCAGAGCGATCTTATAGTCGAAGTGGATGTCGGCAACCAGCGGCACCTTGACCAGTTGTTTGATCTTGCCGAACGCCTCGGCGGCGTCCATGTCCGGCACCGAGACGCGGACGATGTCGACGCCGGCGGCTTCCAGACGATTGATCTGTGCAACGGTGGCGGCAACGTCATTGGTGTCGCTGTTGGTCATGCTCTGCACCGCGATCGGCGCGTCGCCGCCCACCGGTACGTTGCCGACCCAGATCTTGCGCGAAACGCGACGTTTGATTGGAGATTCGCCGTGCATGACTTATTGACCCAACTTCAGGCGAGCAGTCTCGCCACTGGTGAACGGAGCGATATCGACCGGCTGGCCGTTGTAGCTGACCTGCGCGGCGCGGGCAACGCCCAGACGTACGTTAAGCGGCGGCTTGCCGGAAACGGTGACGCTATCGCCTTTATGCTTCAGACCACTGAAAATCACTTTGCCACGGCCATCGGTCACTTGTGCCCAGCAATCGGCACTGAACTGCAGTTGTACCTGACCATCGCCAGCCACCGGAGCGGTTGCTTCTGCGGTCGCTGCCGGTGTAGCAGGAACGACCGGAGCGGTGACGGTCGGCGCTGGAGTGGTTGGCGCGGGGCTAGCCGGGGTAGCGACAACCGGCGCCGGTGTATGAACCGGGGCGGTCGGCGTTGCAGCCGGTGCTGCTGGAGCAGTTGCCGGAGCAGCGCCTTCTGCACCAGTCGATTCAGCCGTGGTTTCCGACTGAGGCAGCGCCAACGCCGTTGAAGTATCGGCCTGGTTTTCCTCGACAGCCTGGTCCTCCGGCTCGTCGATCGGGTGAATCTGAGTCGTGCCGTCAGCACCTTCGACTTCAACGTGCTCAGGGGCCAGGGACGTCAGGTCCTTGGTGCGCTGGGATGTCTGATCCTGCCACCAGACGAAACCGCCGCCGATGACCGCGATCAGCAACAGCAGGCTGACAATACGCAAAATGGTGTGGGAAACCCGCACCGGCTCTTCGATACGGCCGAGGGCGTGAACATTGCTGCCCTGGGAATCGGTACCGGTGGACTGGTCGAACTGCTGAACCAGAACGGTCTGGTCCATGCCGAGCAATTTGGCATAAGCGCGAATGTAACCGCGAGCGAAGGTATGCCCCGGCAGCTTGTCGAAAGCGCCGGCTTCAAGATTGCTCAGGGAAGTCACGGTGAGGTTGAGCTTGAGGGCCACTTCGGCCAGCGACCAGCCATTGCTTTCGCGGGCCTGGCGCAGGGTCTCACCGGGGTTAACGCGATTCGCTGCTACAACTTCGGGATGCGCCGCTTTCATCATTGCTCCGACAGGTATTGCTGATATTCCGGCGTACCGGGATAGAGTCGTTTTAATTGCAGGCCATAACTGGCGGCCTTGTCGCGATCTTCAAACACTTTTGCCAGCCGAACGCCGAGCAATAGACTACGTGCATTTTGTTCGGTCAACTGGCTGAAACGGTCGTAATAGTCTCGCGCGGGCACATAATGCCTGTCTTCGAAGGACAACTCAGCCATTTCCAGCAACGCGCGTGGTTGTTGACGGTTCAAACGCAGTGCTTTCTCCAGCTGTTGCTGCGCCAGATCACGCTGACCGAGCTTCGCCGCCGTCATGCCGAGGTTCTCGAACACACGCGAACGCTCAGGATACAGGGTATCGGCGGCCGCCTGTTCAAAACGCTCGTAGGCTTCTTTATAACGCTGTTGTTCGTAGAGAAAACTGCCGTAATTGTTGAGGATGCGCGCATCGGCGGGACGGGAGGACAAAGCCTTGCGGAAGTGTTCGTCGGCCAGCTCAGGCTCCATTTCGGACTGAAACACCAACCCGAGGGCAGCGTTGGCGTCAGGATCGGAACCGTTGATTTCCAGCGCCTTCTTCAGCGGCACCTTGGCCCGCTCGGTCATGCCTTGCTGCAAGTATCCCAGCCCCAACTGCACGTAGGCAGCCCGCGCTTCATCGCGGCCCTTGCTGGTCTTCATCGGGTTGTAGTCACCCGACAGGACACAACCAGCACACAGGCTGGCCAACAGCAACAGCAGCGCAAAGCGCAGGGACATAGAGATCCTCTCTTAATTTGTGTTCGCGGCGTTCTGTGCCAGATCGCTGTCGGCGCTCAACTCGCGCACTGCGATGTAACGTTCGCTGCGACGGGTGCGATCCAGCACCTGCCCTACCAATTGACCACATGCAGCGTCGATGTCTTCACCACGAGTGGTGCGGACAGTGACGTTGAAACCGGCCTGATGCAACTGATCCTGGAAACGACGGATCGCGTTGTTGCTTGGCCGCTCGTACCCGGAGTGCGGGAACGGGTTGAACGGAATCAGGTTGATCTTGCACGGAATGTTCTTCAGCAGCTCGATCATCTCGACGGCGTGTTCAACCTTGTCGTTGATGTCCTTGAGCAAGGTGTACTCGATGGTCAGCACACGCTTCTCGCCAAGGGCGGACATGTAGCGCTGGCACGACTCGAGCAGCATCTTAAGCGGATATTTCTTGTTGATCGGCACCAATTGGTTACGCAATGCGTCATTCGGTGCGTGCAGGGACAACGCCAGGGAAACGTCGATGTGCTTGGCCAGCTCATCGATCATCGGCACCACACCCGAGGTGGACAGGGTCACGCGGCGCTTGGAGATCCCGTAGCCGAGGTCATCCATCATCAGATGCATGGCGGCAACGACGTTGTCGAAGTTCAGCAGCGGCTCACCCATGCCCATCATCACCACGTTGGTGATGGCACGGTCGACGGTTGCCGGGACACTGCCGAAAGATTTGTTGGCAATCCACACCTGACCGATGACTTCGGCGGCGGTGAGGTTGCTATTGAAGCCTTGCTTGCCGGTGGAGCAGAAACTGCAATCCAGGGCACAGCCCGCCTGGGACGAAACGCACAGAGTGCCGCGTTTGCCCTGGGGAATGTACACGGTCTCGACGCAGCTGCCGGACGCCACGCGCACCACCCACTTACGGGTGCCGTCGCTGGAGATGTCCTCGCTGACCACTTCCGGACCACGGACCTCAGCAATGGCCTTGAGCTTGTCGCGCAAGGCCTTGCTGACGTTCGTCATGGCGTCGAAATCATCGACGCCAAAGTGGTGAATCCATTTCATTACCTGACCGGCACGGAAACGCTTCTCCCCGATTGAGTCGAAGAATTTTTCCATTTCCTGTTGAGTCAGACCCAGCAGGTTGGTTTTTACAGTCGATGTAGTCATGGATTCACCTTCACTCTTAAGCCAATGCTTAGCGAGTGGTTACTTCAGTAGCTGCGAAGAAGTACGAGATTTCACGAGCAGCTGCGGCTTCGGAGTCCGAACCGTGAACAGCGTTGGCGTCGATGGAATCAGCGAAGTCAGCGCGGATGGTGCCGGCAGCAGCTTCTTTAGGGTTGGTAGCGCCCATCAGCTCACGGTTCAGAGCGATAGCGTTTTCGCCTTCCAGAACCTGAACAACAACAGGACCGGAGATCATGAAAGCAACCAGGTCGCCGAAGAAACCACGAGCGCTGTGCTCAGCGTAGAAGCCTTCAGCTTCAGCTTTGGACAGTTGCTTCAGTTTCGAAGCTACAACGCGCAGGCCGGCTTTTTCGAAACGAGTGGTGATTTCGCCGATGACGTTTTTTGCAACAGCGTCAGGCTTGATGATGGAGAAAGTGCGTTGAACAGCCATGGTGTAACTCCAGAAACGGTAATTTGCGAAAAATTAAACCCGCGAATTATACGCGGGTTCTTGGGTATTGCCTAACCTGCGAGGACGATCAGTCCAATTCTTCAGCCCAGAGCGTCTGAACCGCTTCCAACACCTTCTCGCCTACGCGACCAGAGGTATTGTCAAAATCCGGCAGTTCTTTGATCCATTGCTGCAAGTCGACGAAGTTGACAGAAAACGGATCTACACCCGGCTTGGCCTCGGCCAATTCTTCTGCAATACGTTGAACATCATTCCAACCGTAGCTCATGACAGTCTTACCAGTCAGTGCGGCGCTTCAGCCGCATGGTTAAGCGAATATTTCGGAATTTCGACGGTGATGTCTTCTTCACCGACGATCGCCTGGCAAGCCAGACGCGATTGCGCTTCCAGGCCCCAGGCGCGATCGAGGAAGTCTTCTTCCAGCTCGTCGGCCTCTTCCATCGAGTCGAAACCCTCGCGGATGATGCAGTGGCAGGTGGTGCAAGCACAGACGCCGCCGCAGGCGCTTTCCATCTCGATGTGGTGTTCGTGGGCCAGTTCGAGAATCGATGTGCCGGGCGCAGCCTCGACCACCATGCCTTCAGGGCAGAACTTCTCGTGTGGCAGAAAAATGACCTGCGGCATCAGATATCCTCGATTTCATTCAGATTGCGCCCCGACAGAGCGGCTTTCACCGTCAGATCCATGCGGCGGGCAGCAAAAGCATCGGTCACTTGCGACAGACGCTTGGTCTGCTGCTCGATGGCGTAACCATCCGTACCTTTCATCAGTTCGGCCAGTTCCTGCAACTGCAGATCGATGACCATGCGCTCTTCAGCGTCGAGCAAACGCTCGCCATCCGCCTCCAGAGCGCCCTGCACCGCTTCGATCAGGCGCTGGGCATCGACTTGCTGCTCACGCAGAACGCGGGCGACTTTGTCGTCATTGGCATGCTGGAACGAATCCTTGAGCATTTTGGCGATTTCGCCGTCGGTCAGACCGTAGGACGGTTTGACCTGAATGCTTGCCTCAACGCCTGAACCCAACTCACGGGCGGAAACGCTGAGCAGACCGTCGGCATCGACCTGGAAGGTCACGCGAATCTTCGCAGCGCCGGCGACCATCGCTGGAATGCCGCGCAATTCGAAGCGCGCCAGCGAGCGGCAGTCGCTGATCAGCTCGCGCTCGCCCTGCAATACGTGGATCGCCATGGCCGACTGGCCATCTTTATAAGTAGTGAAATCTTGTGCGCGAGCGACGGGGATGGTGGTGTTGCGCGGAATCACCTTCTCCATCAGACCGCCCATGGTTTCCAGACCCAGGGACAGCGGAATCACGTCGAGCAGCAGCAGTTCGCCACCATCGCGCTTGTTGCCTGCCAATGTATCGGCCTGGATCGCGGCACCGATGGCCACCACTTGATCCGGGTCAATTTCAGTCAGAGGCTGACGACCGAAGGCTTCGGCAACGGCTTCGCGAACGCGCGGCACGCGAGTCGAACCGCCGACCATGACCACAGCGTGCACGTCTTCCAGCTCGATACCGGAATCGCGAACGGCGCGACGGCAGGCTTTCAGGCTGCGAGCGACCATCGGCTCGATCAGCGCATCGAAGGCTTCACGGGTCAGCTGTGCTTTCCAGTCGCCATAGGCCACTTCAACGCTGGCCGCATCGGTCAGGGCTTCTTTGGCCGCGCAAGCGGTTTGCAGCAGATTGCGTTGTGCGCCCGGATCGAGATCGGCAGACAGGCCCGCGCTCTCGATGATCCAGCCGGCAATCGCGTGATCGAAGTCATCGCCACCCAGCGCGCTGTCGCCGCCAGTGGCCAGAACTTCAAAAACACCGCCTGTCAGACGCAGAATCGAAATATCGAAAGTACCGCCGCCCAGGTCATAAATCGCGACCAGGCCTTCAGCGTGTTGATCCAGACCGTACGCCACAGCGGCAGCGGTCGGCTCATTGAGCAGGCGCAACACGTTCAGACCGGCAAGTTTCGCCGCATCCTTGGTGGCTTGGCGCTGAGCATCATCGAAGTAAGCAGGAACGGTGATCACCGCGCCAACCAGTTCGCCACCCAACGTCGCTTCAGCACGCTGACGCAGCACCTTGAGGATATCGGCGGAGACTTCGACCGGGCTTTTCGGGCCTTGCACGGTATCGATGAACGGCATGTGCGATTCGCCACCGACAAAGCGGTATGGCAGTTGCTCGCCCAATTGCTTGACGTCGGACAGACCACGACCCATCAAGCGCTTGACCGACAGCACGGTGTTCAAAGGATCGGACGCAGCGGCCAGTTTGGCCGACTCGCCGACTTCGACGTGATCGGCGTGGTAACGCACAGCGGACGGCAGGATGACCTGCCCGTTTGCGTCGGCCAACGGCTCGGAAAGACCACTGCGCAACGCAGCGACCAGCGAATTGGTAGTGCCCAAGTCGATCCCCACAGCCAGACGACGCTGGTGCGGTTGAGGACTTTGGCCGGGTTCGGCGATCTGCAGTAGGGCCATCGTGATCAGGACTTATCTGTATATCAGGCGTGCGACCGGAGCGGCACTGGGTTAATCGTCGAGGCGCTCTTCTAACTGGCGCACTTCGTAGGTGAGCTTGTCGAGGAACTGCATGCGCCGCATCAGGCGTTCGGCCTGTTCGCGTTGCGCTGCATCATCCCAACAGGCTGCGAAGCTTTCATTGAGTTCTTCCTGAGCCACTTTCAGGCGCCGCTTGAACACCGCGACACCGTCGAGGTCGGCACTGTCCTGGAGGTCTTCGAGCTCTTCGCGCCATTGCATCTGCTGCAGAAGAAACTCGGGATCATGGACCGTGACTTCCATCGGCACTTCATGCCCGCTGATGGTCAGCAGGTAGCGTGCGCGCTGGGCCGGACTCTTGAGCGTCTGATAGGCGTCGTTGAGCCGTGCAGACTGCTCCAGAGCCGACCTTTGCTCACGCTCGGAAGCGTCGGCAAAACGGTCAGGATGAACGCCGCGCGCCAACTCACGATAGCGCGTGGCCAACTGTTCGAGATCCAGACGGAAACCCGGTTGCAGCTCGAATAAAGCGAAATGACAAGGAATACCCACGACAAGCCTCAGATGTTGAAGCTTTCGCCGCAGCCACATTCACCGCGTACGTTGGGGTTGTTGAACTTGAAGCCTTCGTTCAACCCTTCCTTGACGAAATCGAGCTCGGTGCCGTCCAGGTAGGCCAGGCTTTTCGGGTCGATGATCACTTTTTCGCCGTGACTCTCGAACACCTGATCCTCTGCAACCACCTCGTCGACAAACTCCAGCACGTAGGCAAGGCCGGAACAGCCTGTGGTGCGAACACCCAGACGAATCCCTTCACCTTTGCCGCGCCCGTCGAGGGAGCGCCGCACGTGTCGAGCAGCCGCTTCTGTCATGCTGATAGCCATCGGTGACTCCTTACTCGTCGCCAAATCCAGAAAGTCAGATCAAGCCTTTCTTCTGCTTGTAATCGCGAACAGCCGCTTTGATAGCGTCTTCAGCCAGTACCGAGCAGTGAATTTTCACTGGCGGCAGGGCCAGTTCTTCGGCCAGCTGGGTGTTCTTGATGGTTTCGGCTTCGTCCAGGGTCTTGCCCTTCATCCACTCGGTGGCGAGGGAGCTGGAAGCGATGGCCGAACCGCAGCCGTAGGTCTTGAACTTGGCATCTTCGATGATGCCAGCGTCGTTGACCTTGATTTGCAGGCGCATCACGTCGCCGCACGCCGGAGCGCCGACCATGCCGGTGCCGACATCAGGATCTTCCGCGTTCATCTTGCCGACGTTGCGCGGGTTTTCGTAGTGGTCGATGACCTTTTCGCTGTAAGCCATGATTCTCAATCCTCACTCATCAGGGCCGCTCTTGAGACCCTGCAACTGCGCTGCGTAAACCGCCGCGTCGCTACAGTATCTGTATCTGGCGGCTTCTATATTTAGTGTGCCGCCCACTCGATTTTCGAGATATCGACGCCGTCTTTGTACATGTCCCACAGCGGCGACAGAGCGCGCAGCTTGGTAACGGCCTCGCAGACTTTCTGCGCGGCGTAGTCGATTTCTTCTTCGGTGGTGAAACGGCCGAAGGTGAAGCGGATCGAGCTGTGTGCCAGTTCGTCGTTGCGGCCCAGGGCGCGCAGCACGTACGAAGGCTCCAGCGACGCCGAGGTGCAGGCCGAACCAGACGATACCGCCAGATCCTTGAGCGCCATGATCAGCGACTCGCCTTCAACGTAGTTGAAGCTCAGGTTCAGGTTGTGCGGAACGCGGGCGGTCAGGCTGCCGTTGACGTACAGCTCTTCCAGATGCTCGACCTGCTTGTAGAAGCGGTCGCTCAAGGCTTTGATACGGACGTTTTCAGCAGCCATGTCTTCTTTGGCTACGCGGAACGCTTCACCCATACCGACGATCTGGTGGGTCGCCAGGGTGCCGGAACGCATGCCGCGCTCGTGACCGCCGCCATGCATGGTCGCTTCAATGCGCACACGCGGCTTGCGGCTGACGTACAGCGCGCCGATGCCTTTAGGGCCGTAGGTTTTGTGGGCGGAGAACGACATCATGTCGACTTTCAGTTTCTGCAGGTCGATCTCGACTTTGCCAGTGGACTGAGCGGCGTCGACGTGGAACAGAACGCCCTTGGCGCGGAGCATTTCGCCGATCGCGGCGATGTCGTTAACGGTGCCGATTTCGTTATTCACGTGCATTACGGAGACCAAAATGGTGTCTTCGCGCAGTGCAGCTTCAATCATGGCCGGGGTGATCAGACCGTCTTCGGTCGGCTCGAGGTAAGTAACCTCGAAACCTTCACGCTCCAGTTGGCGCATGGTGTCCAGGACAGCCTTGTGCTCGATCTTGGAGGTGATCAGGTGCTTGCCCTTGGAGCCGTAGAAATGTGCCGCGCCCTTGATTGCCAGGTTGTCGGACTCGGTAGCACCGGAAGTCCAGACGATTTCGCGCGGATCAGCGTTGACCAGATCGGCCACCTGACGACGGGCGTTTTCAACGGACTCTTCAGCCTTCCAGCCGAACACATGGGAACGGGACGCCGGGTTACCGAAGTTTCCGTCGACCAGCAGGCATTCACTCATTTTTTGCGCAACACGCGGATCAACCGGGGTGGTCGCAGAGTAATCAAGGTAAATCGGCAATTTCATGGACTATCTCCTAAATCAGGGCTGGCGTGCCGCTAGCTCTCTGGCTGTCATTCGACGGCGGACGCTTCAATCTTGTCCAGGCGTGGCGCCTTGCTGTTGCAACGGCGCTGGTCCTGACGCTGGGCTACTTCTTGCACCTCACGGCGAGTCACAAGATCAGCCAAGCTGATACCACTTAGAAATTCGTGAATCTGCAGGCTCAAATCGCACCACAGATGATGGGTCAGGCAGGTGTCGCCGGAATGGCAATCGCCCTGGCCCTGGCATTTGGTGGCATCGACCGATTCGTTTACTGCATCGATCACCTGGGCGACCTGGATGCCCTGCATCTCGCGGGACAACTGATAGCCACCACCCGGGCCGCGAACACTGGAAACCAGGTTACTGCGGCGCAGCTTGGCGAACAGCTGTTCGAGGTAGGACAGGGAGATGCCTTGGCGCTCGGAGATATCGGCCAGGGACACGGGCCCGTGCTGCGCGTGCAACGCCAGGTCAAGCATGGCGGTCACGGCGTATCGGCCTTTTGTAGTCAGTCGCATGGACAGTTACCACGGAGTTCAGAATGGGGCGAGTATGCAATTCCCGAGTATTTAAGTCAACTTTAAGACCTAGTACTTTAGTCAGGATTACCCGCAAAAGAGCGCGCGCATCATAGCAAAGGCTGGCGGCTTGCAGCCAGCAGTACCGCGTTATCGTTCTTCGCGAGCAGGCTCGCTCCCACACTGGAACGCTATTCCCTGTGGGAGCGAGCCTGCTCGCGAAGGAATCGGCGCGGTTTAGCTGGCCTGACTCTGATCCTTACCCTTCACACAGGCAAAGTCTTCTTCACGCAGCTCAGGCAGATCTTTCGCACAGTAATTGCTACCCAGATCCTTCAGCGCGCCGCACATCCCCTCCAGCCGCCCGTCCACCGCTTGCAGGTGATCGAGCAACTGACCAATGGCACGCGCCACCGGGTCGGGCATGTCTTCGCTGACGCCGTAGGCATCGAAACCGATCTTCTCGGCCATGGCCTTGCGCTTGGCATCCTGCTCTTCATCGGACTTGACGATGATGCGCCCGGGAATACCGACAACCGTGGCGCCCGGCGGTACTTCTTTGGTCACCACGGCGTTGGAACCAACCTTGGCACCAGCGCCGACGGTGAACGGGCCGAGCACCTTGGCGCCCGCGCCCACGACCACACCATCACCCAGCGTCGGGTGGCGTTTGCCCTTATTCCAGCTAGTGCCGCCGAGGGTCACGCCCTGATAAATAGTCACGTCATCGCCAATCTCGGCGGTTTCACCAATGACGATACCCATGCCATGGTCGATAAAGAAACGACGACCGACCTTGGCCCCCGGGTGAATCTCGATCCCGGTCAGCCAGCGACCGAAGTTCGACACCAGCCGCGCCAGCCATTTCAGTTCGTTGCACCACAGCATGCCGGCCAATCGATGGATCCAGATCGCATGCATGCCGGGGTAGCAGGTCAGGACTTCAAAAGCGTTACGCGCCGCCGGGTCTCGATGGAATACGCTCTGGATATCTTCACGCAAACGCTCAAACATCATTTAGTCCTTCCGCTTAAGAAGCTCACCACGGGCCGCTTTCTGGGTTTCCGTGAGGATGCCACGCAAAATGTTCATTTCCGCCCGACTGACCGAGCTGCGTCCGTACAACCGGCGCAGGCGCGCCATCAAGTGCCGCGGCTTTTCCGGATCGAGGAATTCGATGGCGACCAGCGTCTGCTCCAGATGCTCATAAAAGCGCTCCAGCTCATCCATGGTCGCCAGCTCGGCGCTTTTCACCGAAGCCACTTCTTCCTTCTCGATCTTGCTCGGCTGACCTTGGGTGGCCAGCCAGGCCATGCGCACCTCATAGCTCAACACCTGCACCGCCGCGCCGAGGTTCAGCGAGCTGAACGCAGGGTCGGACGGGATGTGCACGTGAAAGTGACATCGCTGCAGCTCTTCGTTGGTCAGACCGGAATCTTCACGACCGAATACCAGAGCGATTTCGGCGCCCTGCCCGGCTTCTTCAACCACTTTGGTGCCGCACTCGCGCGGATCCAGCAGTGGCCAGGGAATCCGGCGGTCACGGGCGCTGGTGCCAAGCACCAGATTGCAGCCGACCAAGGCATCTTCCAAGGTGGCGACGACTTGCGCATTTTCAAGGATGTCACCGGCACCGGAAGCACGAGCATCGGCTTCGTGGTGCGGGAAGACCCGCGGTTCGACCAGCACCAATCGCGACAGACCCATGTTTTTCATGGCGCGCGCGGCCCCGCCGATGTTGCCGGGGTGGCTGGTATTGACCAGGACGACACGAATGTTCTGCAGCAAGGGAGGCGCTCTCGGACACAGGAAAGGGGTGCAAATCTTACAGAACAGCCTACCGTTAAGCTATGAAAGCGAACAGCGTCCTTCACCTGAAGAAAAGTTCTGATAGAATGCGCGGCTTTCTTTAACAACCTTAGGTGACACATCCATGCAGCCCATGCTGAATATCGCGCTGCGCGCCGCCCGCAGCGCCAGTGAACTGATCTTCCGCTCCATCGAGCGCCTGGATACCATCAAGGTCGACGAAAAAGACGCCAAGGATTATGTATCCGAGGTCGATCGCGCCGCTGAACAGAAAATCATCGACGCGCTGCGCAAGGCTTACCCGAATCACTCGATCCAGGGTGAAGAAACCGGCCTGCACGCCGGCACCGGCATCGAAGGCGAAGAGTACCTGTGGATCATCGATCCACTGGACGGCACCACCAACTTCCTGCGCGGCATTCCTCACTTCGCTGTCAGCATTGCCTGTAAGTACCGTGGTCGCCTGGAACACGCAGTGGTTCTGGACCCGGTTCGCCAGGAAGAATTCACCGCCAGCCGTGGTCGCGGCGCCCAACTGAACGGTCGTCGCCTGCGCGTCAGCGGTCGCACCAGCCTTGACGGCGCCCTGCTGGGTACCGGCTTCCCGTTCCGTGATGACCAGATGGATAATCTCGACAACTACCTGGGCATGTTCCGCGCCCTGGTTGGCCAGACTGCCGGCATCCGCCGCGCCGGCTCCGCCAGCCTGGACCTGGCCTATGTCGCCGCTGGTCGCTTCGACGCGTTCTGGGAGTCGGGCCTGTCCGAGTGGGACATGGCTGCAGGCGCCCTGCTGATTCAAGAAGCCGGCGGCCTGGTGAGCGACTTCACCGGCGGTCACGACTTCCTTGAAAAAGGCCACATCGTTGCCGGCAACACCAAATGCTTCAAGGCAGTACTGACGGCGATCCAGCCGCACCTGCCGGCTTCGCTGAAGCGCTAAGCTTCACGCGAAAGGAAAAAAGCACCCTTCGGGGTGCTTTTTTTATGCCTATATTCAGGCCGAAACAAATCCTTGTGGGAGCGAGCTTGCTCGCGAAAGCGGTGGAACAGCCTGCATAGATGCTGAATGCCAGACCGAAATCGCGAGCAAGCTCGCTCCCACAGGGGATCCGGGGCGCGCCAGAAATGGCGGGCACAAAAAAAGCACCCCGCAGGGTGCTTCTTTCTAAACGGTCGGCCTGTTACTGACCTGGCTCATTCTGCGACAGAATCAACTTGCCTTCCTTGTCGACCGGAATCTGGTTGCCCGGATCGCGATCCATCCGCACTTTACCTTCCTTGCCATCGAGCGAGTAACGCACGTCGTAACCGACGACCTTGTCGCTGATGTCGTTGACCGTGTTGCAGCGGGTTTGCGTGGTGGTGTAGGTATCACGCTCTTGCATGCCTTCCTGCACCTTGTTACCCGCATAACCGCCACCGACCGCACCGGCCACCGTGGCAATTTTCTTGCCGGTGCCGCCGCCAATCTGATTACCCAGCAAACCACCTGCCAGCGCACCCACAACGGTACCGGCAATCTGGTGCTGATCTTTTACCGGTGCCTGACGCGTCACTGTCACGTCCTTGCACACTTCACGTGGAGTCTTGATCTGTGTTTTAACCGGCTCGACGGCCAACACTTGCGCATACTCAGGGCCGCTTTTAACCAGGCTGTAGGTGGCAACAGCACCCCCGGCAGTTACACCGACAGCACCCAATACCGCACCAACCAGCAACGACTTGTTCACATGAACCTCCTGACCATCACATGCGGGACACGCCCGCGCTTCTCCCAGCCTTGGAGCATAAAAAAAGGCGCGAGTTCAACTCGCGCCTTTCTTGGGCTGACAGCCGGGAAAACGATGGCCGTTATGGACGGTCGTCGACTTCCTTCTCGGTGTTCGCCGGAGGAATCAGATCCTCAGTGCTCAGGTTCAGCCAGATCAGCACCACGTTAGCGATGTAGATCGACGAGTAAGTACCCGCCAGAACACCGATGAACAGGGCAATCGAGAAACCGAACAGATTGTCGCCACCGAAGAACAGCAGTGCCGCGATCGCCAGCAAGGTGGAGATCGACGTCGCCATGGTCCGCAGCAGGGTCTGGGTGGTCGAGATATTGATGTTCTCGATCAGCGAAGCCTTGCGCAGGACACGGAAGTTCTCACGAACCCGGTCGAATACCACGATGGTGTCGTTCAACGAGTAACCGATGATCGCCAGTACCGCCGCCAGCACCGTCAGGTCGAAGGTGATCTGGAAGAACGACAGGATACCGATGGTCACGATCACGTCGTGGATCAGCGAAACGATGGCGCCGACCGCGAATTTCCACTGAAAGCGGAAAGCCAGGTAGATCAGGATGCCGCCGAGCGCCAGCAGCATGCCGAGGCCGCCCTGGTCACGCAGCTCTTCACCGACCTGCGGGCCAACGAACTCGACGCGCTTGACCGTCGCCGGGTTATCACCGCCGAGCTTCTGCAGCGCTTCCGCGACCTGATGCCCCAACTGCGGATCTTCACCCGGCATACGCACCAGCAGATCGGTGGTTGCACCAAAGCTCTGCACGATGGCCTCGTGGTAACCCGAAGTCACCAGCTCTTCACGCACCTTGGTGACATCGGCCGGACGCTCGTAGGTCAGCTCGATGAGCGTACCGCCGGTGAAGTCCAGGCCCCAGTTCATGCCCTTGGTAGCGACGCTGAAAATAGCCAGCAACGTGAGAAACACTGTGACGCCGAACGCGAAGTTGCGAACGCCCATGAAGTTGATTGTACGTAACATGGCAGCCCCTTAAATCCACAACTTCTTGAAGTCACGTCCGCCAAAGATCAGGTTGACCATTGCGCGGGTCACCATGATGGCCGTGAACATCGAGGTAAAGATCCCGAGGGACATGGTCACTGCGAAACCTTTGACCGGGCCGGTGCCCATGGCAAAGAGAATCCCGCCGACCAGCAACGTGGTCAGGTTGGCGTCGAGAATCGCGGTGAATGCCCGGCCGAAGCCTTCGTTGATTGCACGCTGCACGGTCATGCCGGCGGCGATCTCTTCACGGATCCGCGAGAAGATCAGCACGTTGGCGTCGACCGCCATACCCATGGTCAGCACGATACCGGCGATACCCGGCAGGGTCAGCGTTGCACCCAGCAGCGACATCAAGGCCAGCAGCAGCACCATGTTCACCGCCAGTGCGACGGTGGCGATGATGCCGAAGAAGCGGTAGATGGCGATGATGAACAGCGACACGAACAGCATGCCCCACAGCGACGCATCGATACCTTTGGTGATGTTGTCCGCACCCAGGCTCGGGCCGATGGTGCGTTCTTCAGCGAAGTACATCGGTGCAGCCAGACCACCGGCACGCAGCAACAGCGCGAGTTCAGACGATTCGCCCTGACCGTTCAGGCCAGTGATGCGGAACTGAGCCCCCAGCGGCGACTGAATGGTCGCCAGGCTGATGATCTTCTTCTCTTCTTTAAACGTCTGAACGGCAACGTCTTTCTCGACGCCATCGACCACTTGCTTGGTGTAAGTGGTGACCGGACGCTGTTCGATGAAGATCACCGCCATGCTGCGACCAACGTTCGAACGGGTGGCGCGACTCATCAGCTCACCACCATGACCATCCAGACGGATGTTCACTTCTGGTGTGCCGTGCTCACCAAAACCAGCCTTGGCATCGGTAACCTGGTCACCGGTGATGATCAGACCACGTTCGATCTGTGCTGGCGGACGCTTGCCTTCGCGGAACTCGAAGGTTTCCGAAGTGGCTTTCGAAGCACCCGGCTCTGCAGCCAGACGGAACTCAAGGTTGGCCGTCTTGCCGAGAATACGCTTGGCTTCGGCAGTGTCCTGCACGCCCGGCAGCTCAACCACGATGCGGTTGGCGCCCTGGCGCTGAACGATTGGTTCGGCAACACCCAGCTCGTTGACGCGGTTACGTACCGTGGTCAAGTTCTGCTTGATGGAGTATTCACGGATTTCCGCCAGCTTGGCCGGGGTCATCGCCAGACGCAGCACCGGTTGACCGTTGAGGTCGGCCGGAACAATGTCGAAATCGTTGAAGTTCTTGCGGATCAGTGCACGGGCCTGTTCGCGGGAGTCTTCATCGCTGAAGCCCAACTGAATGGCACCGCCGAGTTGCGGCAGGCTGCGATAGCGCAGCTTCTCTTTGCGCAGCAGGCTCTTGACGTCGCCTTCGTAAACTTTCAGGCGTGCATCGAGGGCTTTATCCATGTCCACTTCCAGCAGGAAGTGCACACCACCGGACAAGTCCAGACCCAGTTTCATCGGGTGCGCGCCCAGGTTGCGCAGCCATTGCGGGGTGGTCTGTGCCAGGTTCAGCGCGACGACGTAGTCGTCACCCAATGCCTTGCGCACAACGTCTTTGGCCGGCAGCTGATCTTCAGCCTTGCTCAGACGGATCAGACCGCCCTTGCCGTTTGCCGCCAGCGTGGCTGCCTTGACGTTGATCCCGGATTCCTTGAGCGCAGTGCTCACACGGTCCAGATCAGCCTGATTGACTTGCAGCGCAGTGCTTGCACCGCTGACCTGAATGGCCGGGTCATCAGGATAAAGATTGGGAGCGGAATAAATCAGACCGACCGCCAGCACCGCCAGGATCAGAATGTATTTCCACAGAGGATATTTGTTCAGCATCACGCCGCCCGTTATGAACGCGGGGCGCCTTGCGCGCCCCGTCGATTGAGTAGAAGTTGTTGCTTCAGATCGCTTTCAGCGTGCCTTTTGGCAGCGTGGCGGCGATGGCGCCTTTCTGGAACTTCATTTCCACGGTGTCGGAAACTTCCAGAACCACGAAGTCATCGGCAACTTTAGTGATCTTGCCGGCGATGCCGCCAGTGGTCACAACTTCGTCACCTTTCTGCAGGCTGCTCAGCAGGTTCTTCTGCTCTTTGGCGCGCTTGGCCTGTGGACGCCAGATCATCAGGTAGAAGATGACCAGGAAGCCGACCAGGAAAATCCACTCGAAACCGCCGCCCATTGGGCCGGCAGCAGCCGGTGCAGCCGCGTCAGCCATGGCGTTAGAGATAAAAAAGCTCATTTAGCACTCCAGTTGCAAATGTTGAATCTTGGGGTCAGAAAACTCAGTCCAAAGGCGGAACGGGGAGCCCGCGTTTGGCGTAGAAGGCATCGACAAAGGCGGCCAATGTACCCTGTTGAATAGCCTCGCGCAAACCAGCCATCAGCACCTGATAATGGCGCAAGTTATGGATGGTATTGAGCATGCTTCCCAGCATTTCGCCGCACTTGTCCAGGTGATGCAGATAAGCGCGGGAGAAGTTCTGGCAGGTATAGCAATCGCAGGTCGGATCCAGCGGCGATTCATCATGGCGATGGAACGCGTTACGGATCTTCAGCACGCCGGTATCAATGAACAGATGCCCATTGCGGGCATTACGGGTTGGCATCACGCAATCGAACATGTCCACACCGCGGCGCACACCCTCAACCAGATCTTCCGGTTTGCCAACGCCCATAAGGTAACGAGGTTTGTCAGCCGGCATCATGCCCGGCAGATAATCCAGGACTTTGATCATCTCGTGCTTCGGCTCGCCCACCGACAGACCGCCGATGGCCAGACCATCGAAGCCGATCTTGTCGAGGCCTTCCAGCGAGCGCATGCGCAGATCCTGGTGCATGCCGCCCTGCACGATGCCGAACAGCGCCGCGGTGTTGTCACCGTGGGCATTTTTCGAACGCTGAGCCCAGCGCAGCGACAGTTCCATCGACACGCGCGCGACGTCTTCGTCAGCCGGGTACGGCGTGCATTCGTCGAAGATCATCACGATGTCGGAGCCGAGATCACGCTGCACCTGCATCGATTCTTCCGGGCCCATGAACACTTTGGCGCCGTCGACCGGGGAGGCGAAGGTCACGCCCTCCTCCTTGATCTTGCGCATCGCGCCGAGGCTGAACACCTGGAAGCCACCGGAGTCGGTGAGGATCGGGCCTTTCCACTGCATGAAATCGTGTAGGTCGCCGTGTTCCTTGATCACTTGGGTGCCAGGGCGCAGCCACAGGTGGAAGGTGTTGCCGAGAATGATTTCTGCGCCAGTGGCAACGATGTCACGCGGCAACATGCCCTTGACCGTGCCGTAGGTGCCCACCGGCATGAACGCTGGGGTCTCGACGGTGCCACGCGGGAAGGTCAGGCGACCACGCCGGGCCTTGCCATCGGTGGCCAGAAGTTCAAAGGACATGCGACATTCGCGACTCATTCTGTTTCCTCTGGGCCGGTTTCTTTAGGGGCAGTAGGTGCGGGATTACGGGTGATGAACATCGCATCACCGTAGCTGAAAAAGCGGTAACCGTTGTCGACGGCGGCCTTGTAGGCGGCCATGGTCTCGGGATAACCGGCAAATGCCGAAACCAGCATCAACAGCGTCGATTCCGGCAAATGGAAATTGGTCACCAAGGCGTCGACCACATGGAACGGCCGGCCCGGGAAGATAAAGATATCGGTGTCGCCACTGAACGGCTTGAGCACGCCATCGCGTGCGGCACTTTCCAGCGAACGCACGCTGGTGGTGCCGACCGCAATCACTCGACCACCGCGCGCACGGCACGCCACGACTGCATCGACCACGTCCTGGCCGACTTCCAGCCACTCGGTGTGCATGTGGTGATCTTCAAGCTTCTCGACGCGCACCGGCTGGAACGTCCCCGCGCCCACGTGCAGCGTGACGAATGCGGTCTCGACGCCCTTGGCGGCAATCGCTTCCATCAGCGACTGATCGAAATGCAGCCCCGCCGTCGGCGCCGCCACCGCACCGAGTTTCTCGGCGTACACGGTCTGATAACGCTCGCGATCCGAGCCTTCGTCCGGGCGGTCTATATAAGGAGGCAACGGCATGTGCCCGACACGATCGAGCAACGGCAACACTTCTTCAGCGAAGCCCAGCTCGAACAACGCATCGTGACGCGCGAGCATTTCGGCTTCGCCACCGCCATCGATAAGGATCTTCGAACCCGGCTTCGGCGACTTGCTGGAACGCACATGGGCCAGCACGCGGTGCGTATCGAGCACCCGCTCAACGAGAATTTCCAGCTTGCCGCCGGACGCTTTCTGCCCGAACAGCCGCGCCGGAATCACCCGGGTATTGTTGAACACCATCAAATCGCCCGGGCGCAAATGCTCAAGCAAATCAGTGAATTGACGGTGTGCGAGGGCGCCGCTAGGCCCGTCAAGGGTCAGCAGGCGACTACCGCGACGCTCGGCCAAAGGGTGGCGGGCGATCAGCGAATCAGGGAGCTCGAAAGTAAAGTCAGCAACGCGCATGATGGGGTTCGTCTAGCAGGGCCGGAAAGTCTAGCGGAAATATCGAAAATTCTCTATGTACCTGATTGACCGACGGTAATCTCATCTCTATACTTCGCCGCCATTGAGCCCTGATGGCGGAATTGGTAGACGCGGCGGATTCAAAATCCGTTTTCGAAAGGAGTGGGAGTTCGAGTCTCCCTCGGGGCACCAAAATTAAGAAAGGTCTTGCTTAGCAAGGCCTTTTTTTTCGTCTGCTCGAAAGTGGCTGCTGTTGTAGGAGCTGCCGCAGGCTGCGATCTTTTGATTCACCGCTACTTGGTTAACCGAAACCCCAAGGACCCACCCATGGAAACGTCACTGGAAACAGTCGCCCTTTTCTCTCTCAAACTCGCTTACGAGGAAGAAGGCCTGAGCCCGATCCTGCGGGACGACATGGTCATGGGTGATTACCAGAAAGACATTTTCGAACTATTGGTGCGGCGCGGGGATGTCGAGACCATTCAGTTCAAGATGAATGAATGCCTGGGGCTGGCGATGGATGCCTTGGGCGGTGTCGAAAAACCGCTGGGGCGCGAGTTGCACAAGTTATCCGCTGACTTCAGCGAGGCGCGTTCGCTGGAGCAGCTGGATCAGCCGCTCCTTGCGCTCAAGGGCTATTTGAAAGACATCTTGTAATGGGCTGAGCCGTTACAGCAGATGCTTCGAGATGTACTTGGAGATCTCCACCATCGAGGTCTTCCCGGTGAATTCGAACTTCACCTTCCCCAGTGACGAGAAGTAAATCTCCAGCTCCGAATCCAGATCGAAGGTGCCCGAGGTTTCCACCGAGTAGGCGACGATGTTCTTGTACGGCAAGGACGTGAAATCCTTCTTGCTGCCGGTAATCCCCTGAACGTTGACCGCGATGATGCGTTTGTTGGTAAACACCACGCCGTCACGCATGGCCTTGTAAGAGTCGATCACTTCTTCGCCATCCAGCAGCAGCGCGCTTACGCGTTCGGCGTACTCATCGTTCTGCTTGAGTTTGAAGAAGCCTTTGTTGTTGAAGTCGATCATCTGTCCATCCTCATCTTCAAGAAAACATCCCGGTATTTCTTTGGTTCAACGACGGACTTTCAGCACGCGGATATCCGTCGGGAAGCCATCGGCGCCGACAAGCTTTTTCCAGCCCAGATACTGAAATTCGCCCTTCTCATCAATGTAATCGCCCTTCTCCACCGATCGGCCGCCAACCACCGCTACGCGTTTCACCTCACCACAACCGCCGTCAGAAGGCCGGACCGTATAGATCACATACGGTTTCACGTATTGCGTGGCGCGGAAGTATTGGCCGCAGATTTCGTCGACGGTGATCAACATGGTTTTCAGGCGTGCTTCACCGTCTGTGTCTTCGTGCAGTTTCAGGAAGGAGATGTCGCCGACGTCGCTGTAGCCGAGGGCGCGGGCGCGTTGGTATTCGGGGGAGTTCTGGTGGGCGATGCGACCTTGCTCCGCAGCACCTTGCATTTTCGCGGCGAACTCGGCTTTGCCTTGGGCAATGATTGATTCAGCCTGGCCCGCAAAGTTTTCGCATTCGGCGAATTCTCGCGAGCCCAAGTGATTGGGCGTCAGGTTGGAGCGGTGTTCATTCATGATCTGCAGGTTGCTTTCCAGGGCAAACATCACATCGTAGGCCGTGGTCCGACCGCTTTGTACGTCGGCCATTTTTTCCAGCACGCGCTGGCAGTTGCCGGCGTAATACTTCCAGCTGTTTTCCGGATGTTCTTGCACAGCGGCGAATGCGGGGGTTATTGCGATGGCAATTGTGATTGCGCAGAACAGGTGCAAAAAATGAGTTCTGACAGGCATAGGTAGTCCATTACAGAGAAGAGCGATGGCGCGAAGCTACTATTTTGCTATCTTGCCGTCCACTGCCAGTAACGAGGTCGCCAGCGCCTCGATGGAGTCAATTTTCAGAGGGAGAAACACCTTGATGGCCGTGTTGTACTTTTTCGTCTGGGCAGCCGTTTGGGCTTGGGTCGTGCAGACTCGTGGTGCCTGGAACCTGATCCTCGCCAACCTGGCGGGTGCCGCCAGCGGCTTCATCGTAGCGATGATTTTTTCGGTGATCTGTTCGGGCCTTTTCCCGGCGCACGTGCCTCCCTCACCCGAAAACCTGGCCAGTAGCGTGCTGCAAGTGATCACAACGTTCGGCGTGTTGGCGGGCGTCTGGATGTGGCTGGTCAGGCGCCCTCGGCCAGAGCATCCGTTGGCTCGCCAACTTTTCGCTGGCATCTGCGGATTGGCTGCGGGTGTGACGACGCTGGCGTTTTTCGCGCTTAATTTTCACTGAGCAGCGCTATCGCCACTGGCATTACACGTCTGTTTTGTTATCTTGCCGCCCATCGTCAGCGTTCACCTTGGGCGTGCGTTGATTTCAGGTTTTGAAGGTTTAAGGAAAGGATCAAATGGAGTTTCTGCGTTTTCTGGCGTTTGTCGCGGTGTGGGGGTTCATGTGGCGCTGGGTGGTCAAGAACCGCGGTAGCTGGAATATTGTCTACGGCAACATCGTCGGCGCAGCGGGCGGCTTCATTGTGGCGATGGTGGTGCTGTCGATCACGTTGTCGTTGTTCCCTTCGTCGCATGACTACGAGCCGGCGCAGGCTGAAAACACGCAAGTCACCGAGCCGACCTCTCTATTGCCTGAAGCCGAGGCAGTCACACCCGCCGCCGAACTGAAAGATGCCCCGGCTTTTGCTGCCATCGAGCCGGACGACACGCCCTCTCCCGCCGACTCCGCATTGCTGCCGAACTACGCCAGCCGGGCGCCGAAATCTATCGGGTTACAGACCGTGCTGGATCAAAGCGACTATGACGGTCGCATGGCCCTGGCAGCGCTGAACAAGAAATTGCGCGGCGACGCCGAGGCCGACAAGTCGATGATCGCGTATGTCATGTGCAGCCCGTTTGTGACCAGTACGTTGCGCTTTCCCGCGTCGGCGCGTTTTGCTGACAGCAAAGCCTTGGTCAGCCACCGCTTCAAGGATCAGGTCTACACCTTCAACAACACCGTCACCGCGCGCAACATGAACGGCGACGATGTCACCTACCGTTTCGATTGCTCGGTGCAAGAGCAGCCGCGAGTTGACGCGCTGCCTGCTCAATGGCGTTTGTTGGCGCTGAAACTGCAAAAAGCCGACTCTTAAGGCTGATTTAAGGGTTCAAGGCGCCGGCTGCGCTATCATCGCCGGCCTGTGCGCCTTGAGTTTTGCCCTCCGATGTCTCCGACACCCGCTGACCTGATCCCGCTGCCTCCCGTCCTGGCCGGCCCGCTGCTGYGACGGCTGGAGCCAACGCGCGTGATCATGTGGCTGGTCGGCACGCGGCCACTGGCGCTGACCTTGCGCCTGCAAGGTGTAGGAGACATTCCTCTTGACGCGGAGAAATGCACGGTCATTCCCGTAGGTCGTCAGGCGTTTGTTCATCTCATTGATGTTTCTCTCGATAACACCCTGCCCTGCGATACGCATATCGCCTATGACCTGCTGATCGACAACGCTGAGGGCATCGCCGACTGGGCGCCGCATCTACTGTACGGCAATGCAACCAGTCCGAACTTCGTTCTGCGCTCACGGATCGATCAACTGCTACACGGCTCCTGCCGCAAACCGCATCACCCGGCGGCGGATGGTTTGCTGTGCGTCGACCAATTGCTGGCGACGGCAACCGACCCGCAACAACGTCCGGCCCTGTTGATGATGAGCGGCGACCAGGTCTACGCCGACGATGTGGCTGGTCCGATGCTGCGGGCGATTCATGCCCTGATCGAAAGGCTCGGCCTGTTCGACGAACACCTCGAAGGCGCGGTAGTCAGCGACAGCGCCAAGCTCTACGAACACCCGGCCAGTTACTACCACCGTGCGGATTTGTTACCGGCGCTGGAGAGCAACGAGACATTGCGCGAGCGATTTTTCGGCGGTGCGCGTAAGCCGATTTTCACCAGCAGCAGCGCTGACAATCACCTGGTGACCTTCGCCGAAGTCATGGCGATGTACTTGCTGGTGTGGTCGCCGACGGCCTGGTCGCTGATCGATCCGCAAGCGCCCGAACTGACGCCCGAACGCCTCAAGCGCTATGACCTCGAACAGACTCGCATCGATGCCTTCAAGGCTGGATTGGACAAGGTCGCCCGCGCGCTCGCGCATCTGCCGAGCCTGATGATTTTCGACGATCACGACATCACCGATGACTGGAACCTGTCCGCGCAATGGGAGGAAACGGCCTACGGCCATCCGTTCTCCAAACGCATCATCGGCAACGCGTTGATCGCCTATATGTTGTGTCAGGGCTGGGGCAACAATCCCGATGCCTTCAAGGATGTCTTGGAGAAAACACTGGGGCTGAGCGCCAGCGGTGATGATCAGTACCTCGACAGCCCGGTGCAGGATGCTCTGATCAATGATTTGTTGCGCTTTCAGCAATGGCATTTCGTCCTGCCGAGCAGTCCGGCGCTGGTAGTCATCGACACCCGTACCCGCCGCTGGCGCAGTGAGATGGCGCTCAAGCAGCCCTCGGGCCTGCTCGATTGGGAGGCGCTGAGCGAACTGCAACAGGAACTGCTCGATCACCCGTCAGCGATCATCGTTTCCCCGGCGCCGATCTTCGGCGTGAAGCTGATTGAAACCGTGCAAAAAGTCTTCAGTTGGTGCGGTTTTCCGCTGCTGGTCGACGCGGAAAACTGGATGGCCCATCGCGGTGCGGCGCAGGTGATCCTGAATATTTTCCGCCACTCGCGCACACCGGGTAACTACGTGGTGCTGTCGGGCGATGTGCATTATTCCTTCGTCTACGAAGTACTTATCCGACACCGCAAGGCCGGGCCGCGAATCTGGCAGATCACCAGCAGCGGGATCAAAAACGAGTTTCCGAAAACCCTGCTGGAATGGTTCGACCGCCTCAACCGCTGGCTCTACTCGCCACGCTCACCGCTGAACTGGCTCACCAAACGCCGACGCATGCGCATCGTGCCGTATACGCCGGAACATGCTGAGGCAGGTGAACGCTTATGGAATTCGGCGGGGATCGGTCAGGTGTTTTTCAATGAACAGGGGCAGCCGCGCGAGATCATTCAGCACAATTCGAATGGCAAGGCGAAGACGCGGATGCTGGCGCCGGATCTGGCGGATTATCCGGACTAGCCATAGTTTTTTCCTACACCGGGAATGCCGAATGCCGACAACGCGGCGGTTTCTCACTGCCCGAGACAGTGGACAAGGATTACAACCTTCTCAGAAACGTCTCCAGCGTTCTCAAGTGATACTGAAGGTGCTCGCAGTAAGCCTTTCTGCGAAACAGCCACTAGTAGGTGTCGCCTTGTCATCCTGTACTCACCTCCATACGTTCTTGGCATCCAGCGAGGATCGAGACCTAACTTCGCAATCCCGACAAGAATCTGAGCCTGTCGTGATGATGCCTCTTAGCGAAAACAGCACACTCGAAGAAACAGCCTACTTGATGAGCTCATCCGCAAACGCCGACCGGTTGATCAAATCGATCGGCGAAATGCGCGCAGGAAAAGCCAAAGTCAGACATTTGATCGAAGAGTGAAAATCGTCACGACTGAACGACACATCCCACACCTCGGACAATCATCTCCACCTCCCGCTCATCAATCGTCAACGGTGGCAGCAGCCGTATCGTTTTGCCCCGCGTGACGTTGATCAACAGCCCGTGATCCCGCGCCGCGATCAGCGTTAGATCACGCACCGGTTGTTTCAGCTCGATCCCGATCATCAAGCCCTGCCCGCGAATCGCCAGCACGTTGGGATTGTCCGCGAGCTCTGCGCGCAGGCGAGTTAATAGCCGTTCCCCCTGAATCCTGGCGTTTTCCAGCAGGCCCTGTTCTTCGATGATGTCCAGCACCGTGCAACCGACCCGGCACGCCAGCGGATTGCCGCCGAAAGTGCTTCCATGGCTCCCGGGCGTAAACAGATCCGCCGCCCAGCCCCGGGCCAGGCACGCGCCGATCGGCACACCGTTGCCCAGTCCTTTGGCCAATGTCATGACATCCGGGACGATGCCTTCATGTTGGAACGCAAACCAGCGGCCGGTGCGGCCGATGCCAGTCTGGATTTCATCAAGCATCAGTAGCCACGCATGGCGATTGCACAGCTCGCGTAACGCTTTCAAGTAACCCGGCGGCGCAAGCTGCACACCGCTTTCGCCCTGGATTGGCTCGACCAGAATCGCCACGATCCGCTCACCGTGTTTTTGCTGCACCTGTTCCAGCGCTGCGAGATCACCGAACGGCACTTTGACGAAATCCCCCGGCAATTCGTTGAAACCCAGGCGCACCGCCGGGCCATCGCTGGCCGACAAGGTGCCAAGTGTGCGGCCGTGGAACGCGTTGGTCATGACCACTACCAGCGGCTGCTCAATGCCTTTGCGCCAGCCGTATAAACGCGCCAGTTTCAGCGCCGTTTCATTAGCCTCGGCGCCAGAGTTATTGAAGAACGCACGCTCCATCCCCGACAGCTCGGTCAGCCGTTTGGCCAGTTGCTGCTGCCAGTCAATGCTGTACAGATTCGACGTGTGCAGCAGCAACCCGGCCTGCTCGCTGATCGCCGAAACGATCCGCGGGTGCGAGTGGCCGACGTTGGTCACCGCCACACCGGCAACCGCATCCAGATACTCGCGACCCGCCTGATCCCACAGGCGAGTGCCCAGGCCTTTAGTGAAACTCAGGGCCAGCGGTTGGTAGGTGTTCATCAGGGCGGCGGTCATGACTTCAAACTCCAGTGCAGGTCGGTGTGCTGGCAGTATGGTTAACCACCGAAACTGGATAAACTCGGCAAAACTTCATTCATTTAAAAGCTGAGCTTGATAATGGACCTGTTCCAGTCGATGAGCGTGTACGTCAAAGTCGTCGAAGCCGGGAGCATGACGGCGGCCGCGTTGCAGTGCGACATGTCGACGACCATGGTTGGCAATCACCTGCGCGCGCTGGAGCAGCGGCTCGGTGTGCAACTGTTGCAGCGCACGACTCGACGCCAGCGTCTTACCGAATTCGGCAGCGTTTACTACCAGCGTTGTCTGGATGTCTTGGGACTGGTGGCTGACTCCGAACGCCTGGCGGAACAAGCACTCGATGAGCCCCGTGGCCTGTTGCGCATTACCGCGCCACTGACCTTTGGCGTAGAACGCCTGGCACCGGCGCTCAGCGATTTTTCCCTGCAATATCCGCAGGTCAAAATGGATGTGGTGCTGACCAACAGTCGTCCAGACTTGCTGGAAAGCGGCCTCGACGTAGCCTTTCGGCTGGGCCATTTCGAAGAATCAAACCTGATCGCCCGTCCTCTGATCGATTACACACTGACTGTCTGTGCCTCCCCGCAATACGTGGCCCGGCGCGGCATGCCGCAAACCCCTGAAGATTTGCAACAACACGACTGCCTGTCGTTCGCCTACCCTGCCGGCGACGATTGGCAATCGGTGGAAAAACGCTGGCGCCTCAGCGGCCCGGAGGGAGAAATTCTCGTCGACGTCAGCGGGCCGATGCTGATGAACACTTCCGCCGGGTTGCACCAGGCCGCACGCACCGGCATGGGCATCGTGATGCTGCCCGATGCGCTGGTGGAACAGGATCTGCGCGACGGCAAACTGGTGACCGTCGTTCCCGACTATCAACCGCCCAGCCGTCCCCTGCATTTGCTTTATGCGCCGGATCGCTATCGCCTGCCAAAGCTGCGCCGCTTCGTCGAATTTGCGATGCAGACGTGGGGCAGATAATGATATCGAGCGACAACCGACAAGGAGTCGAACCGTAGATGAATAACAATCTGACCGTACGCGACCTGCGGCCTGACGAAGTGGAGCCGGTACGACTGTTCCTCGGCCAAAACGGCTGGGCTCACCGAACCGGTTCCAGCGAACATTTCGCGCAACTCATCCAGAACTCTCAACGCACGGTAATTGCCCTGCACGACACCCAGGTCGTCGGCTTCGCCCGAGGCATCAGCGATGGTTTGTGCAACGGCTATCTTTCGATGGTCGTGGTCGATGGCCAGCATCGGCGCGCAGGCATTGGCCGCAGACTGGTTAAACATGTCATGGGCGATAACCCCGACATCACCTGGGTACTGCGTGCCGGGCGAGAAGGAGCCGAGGCTTTTTTTGCCAGCCTGGGTTTCGAGACGTCAGTGATTGCCATGGAGCGACCGAGGCTCAAATAACGAGCCTTGATCAAGACCCGTCCTTCACCAACACCGGTTTTTCCTGATAGCGCTGCGCGAACACCTGCTTCAGATTCGCCACCTTCGGCATGTCGTTGATCACGATGTAGGGATAGCTCGGGTGCTCGGTCAGGAAATCCTGGTGGTAGTCCTCTGCCGGATAGAAACCGTTGAAGCTTTCAAGTTTGGTGACAATGGGTTTGCTGTAGGCGTGAGCTGCATCCAGTTGGGCGATGTAGGCCTGCGCGACCTTCTGCTGCTCGGCGTTGACCGGGAACAGTGCCGAACGATATTGCGTGCCGCTGTCCGGGCCTTGGCGATTGAGTTCTGTCGGGTTATGGGCCACCGAGAAGTAGATCTGCAACAGGCTGCCATAGCTCACCTGAGTCGGGTCGAAGGTGACCTGCACGGATTCTGCGTGGCCGGTATCGCCTTCGCTGACACGCTCATATTCCGCCGTGCCGGCCGCGCCGCCGGCGTAACCCGAGACGGCTTTCTGCACGCCTTTGACATGCTGGAAAACACCCTGCACACCCCAGAAGCAACCACCGGCGAACACTGCGGTTTCGCTGTGCGCCTGGGTCACTTCATCAAGAGTTGGTGGCGGAATCAGCACAGCATCCTCGCCCCCAAAGGAGAACGCCGAAACCTGGCCAATCACTCCGGCCACTGCAACTCCCAACAATACGCGACGCCATGTGATTTTCATTTCAAGGACTCCTGATCAACCGAAGGTAAAGGCGTAAGCCGATACGCCCGGGTCGAGAAATTCGATGGTGAAGGTTCGGTCCTGCACGCCGTCGTTTTGCCGCACCAGTTGATACAAGCGCTGTTCGGTCACATGGCCAGTGCCGTCAGGAGCGACATCGACGCCATGGGCCTTGCCCGGAATCTGGCCATCGATCATCACCTTGAAGCGCACAGGTTTGCCGTCCGCTGCCGGGCCGAGCACCAGATGCAAGTCGCGGGCATGGAAGCGATAAACGATGCGACTGGCCGGCGCACTGGCCGTGGCGCGCTCAGCACCCACCGACCATTGGCCGCCGAGGCTCCAGTCATTCAGGGTCAGTTTGGCTGGCGGGTTATAGGATGCGACCTTGTCAGGCACGAGGCCGGTTTCCGGTACGAAATGTTCCGCACGTTGGTAGCCGACATAGGTTTCCGGTGACTGCACCTCATTCATGTCCGGCGCCAGTTGCACGCCCTTGGCATCTGTGTCGATCAAACCATCGGCCACGGTTTTCGCACCTGCTTCACGCAGCAACTGTTGTATGACGCGTTCCGACTCGGCGTAGTCCCCTTCGCCAAAATGGTGGTAACGAATCCGTCCCTGAGCGTCGGCAAAGTAATGTGCTGGCCAATATTCGTTGTTGAAAGCACGCCAGATCCTGTAGTCATTATCGATGGCGACCGGGTAGTTGATACCCAGTTCTTTCATGGCTTTGGTGACGTTGCCCACATCACGTTCGAAGGCGAACTCCGGTGCGTGTACACCGATTACTACGAGACCTTGATCGCGATATTTCTCAGCCCAGGCTTTGACGTACGGCAAAGTGCGCAGACAGTTGATGCAGGAGTAGGTCCAGAAATCCACCAGTACCACTTTGCCTTTCAATGCCTGAACATCCAGCGGCGGTGAATTGAGCCATTGCACGGCGCCATCAAGCGGCGGCAACTGACCCTCGACCGGTAAAGTCCCCGGCGCCTTCGCGGCCATTTTCATCGCACCGCCAGCAGCCATCATGCTGCCGTTCGCAGCGCCTTCCTCAGCGGGAACCTGCGTCATCATCGTGCCGTTTGCGCGGGCAGAACGGGTCGAAAGCTTGCCGACCAACGCCTGTTCCAGACCTCCGGTAGACGCCGTCGATAACCGTGCCAGAGCCCCGGTATCGAACCCCAGTGCAATGGCCGCGACGCCGGCCAACATCAAGGCGCCGAGACCACGACGAATCCACTCACCGGTACCGATCGAGCGCTTCATCAGCACAAAAACCTTACCGCCGAGCAACAGCGCCGCGGCCAACGAGGTGGCGGCACCCGCCGCGTAGGCGAGCAACAACAGCGTGGTGGCGATGCTTGCCCCTTGCAACGCGGCGCCGGTCAGAATCAGCCCCAGGATCGGCCCGGCGCAAGGTGCCCACAGCAGCCCCGTCGCGACCCCGATCAGAAACGAAGCGCCGGGACGCGGGCGATTGTCCTGCCCGGCGGCCTCCGACAGACGACTGCCGGCCGACACCAGCGGCCGGGTCAGACGCTCGGCTACACGCGGCAGCAGCAAGGTCAGCCCGAACAGGGCAACGAACAGCAACGCGAGCCAGCGCCCGTACTGATTGACTTGCACCACCCAACCGCCGCCCACCGCTGCCAATGAGGCGACGAGCGCAAAGGTCACCGCCATCCCCCCCAGCAGCGGCAAGCCACTTTTGATAAACGGCTGACCGGTGCGAGCGAAGACAAAAGGCAGCACCGGCAGGATGCACGGGCTGACGATCGTCAGCACACCACCGAGATAAGCGAGAACCAAGAGCCACATAAATTCGTCCTGTCTGAAGTGAAGATCGCGAGCGGGTCATGACTCAAGCCGCCACGGCCTGGAAGGTCATCGCCAGGCCGTTCATGCAGTAGCGCAGGCCGGTGGGCTTGGGACCGTCATCGAAAACATGACCCAGATGACCACCGCAGCGGCGACAGTGAACTTCGTCGCGGGACATGCCGAACGAGCGGTCCTGACGTGTCGCCACCGCGTGTTCCAGTGGTGCCCAGAAACTCGGCCAGCCGGTGCGACTGTCGAATTTGGTCGAGGATGAAAACAGCGCCAGATCGCAGCCGGCGCAGGCAAACGTGCCAGTGCGGTGTTCGTTGTTAAGCGCGCTGGTGTAGGCCCGTTCGGTGCCTTCCTCACGCAGGATCTGGTATTGCTCGTCGCTCAGGATCGAGTGCCATTCACTGTCGCTGTGCGTCACTTCGAACGCCTCGTCCGCATGGGCCTCGCTGATCACTGCCGTGGCAGTCGACAATTTTGGCAATACACCCGCGACCAGGGCTGCAACCCCCAGCCCGCCGCCCGCTAACAGAATCTGCCGCCGTGAAAACATGGCCGTCTCCAAAAATTCCAGATGCCCTTCATGGAACACAGCCTAGGCTTGGATTGATCGCCAAATCCTCACGGGGAGTTAACGAATTCGTGATAACTCGCCCGGAGGAAAACCCGCACAATGCGCTTATCGCGCCGAAGGATTGAGCTTCATGGAACAGACCAAACGCATCCTTGTGGTCGAGGATGACCAACACATCGCCGACCTGATTTGCCTGCATCTGCGGGACGAACAATTCGAGGTCACACACAGCGCCGACGGCGACGAGGGCATGCGCCTGCTGCAGCAAGGTCACTGGGATGCACTCATCCTCGACCTGATGCTGCCGGGGGTCGACGGTCTGGAAATCTGCCGCCGTGCCCGGGCGATGGCGCGTTACACACCGATTATCATCACCAGCGCCCGCTCCAGCGAATTGCACCGCATCCTTGGTCTGGAACTGGGCGCCGACGATTACCTTGCCAAGCCGTTTTCGATGCTCGAACTGGTGGCTCGGGTCAAAGCCCTGCTGCGTCGTGTCGATGCCATGGCACGCAATCTGAAGATGGACGCCGGCAGTTTGAGCCTCGATGGCCTGACCATCGATCCGATCACCCGCGAAGTCAGCCTCGACGCTCAGCGTATGGACCTCACGCCACGGGAGTTCGACCTGTTGTATTTCTTCGCCCGCCAACCGGGCAAGGTTTTCTCGCGCATGGACCTGCTCAACGCGGTCTGGGGTTACAGCCACGAAGGTTACGAACACACGGTCAACACCCACATCAATCGCCTGCGGGCGAAGATCGAAAAAGACCCGGCCCAGCCCTCTCGCATCCTCACCGTGTGGGGTCGTGGCTATAAATTCGGTACCGAGCAGCCATGAAACTGACCCTGACGCAGCGCCTGTCCGTGGTATTCGCCGTGCTGCTGTTGGTGTGCTGCGGCACATCGGCATGGCTGCAGGTGCGCTCAAGTCACATGCATGAGCTGGAAGTGGTACAAGGCCTGTCACGAGATCTGGCACAACACATCGCCCACGACACGGTGCTGATGGACAGCAACGGTCTGATGCCCGGTGCCGTGCGCGAACTGTTCAGCCAGTTGATGTTGGTCAACCCGAGTGTCGAGGTGTACCTGCTCGACACCGAGGGACGGATTGTCGGAAGTGCTGCGCCCGAAGGGCGGATACGCCGCCAGCAGATCGATCTGGTGCCGATTCGCCAACTGCTCAATGACGGGCCGTTGCCGATCCTCGGCGATGACCCGCGCAGTGTTGATGGGCGCAAGGTGTTCAGCGCCGCGCCATTGCAGGTCAATGGCAAAGCCGCCGGCTATCTGTACGTAGTCCTGCTGAGCGAAGCTCATGATCGCTATGCCGAGCGAGGCGCCACCAGCGCCGCACTCAACACCGCATTGCTTTCAATCGGACTGGTCGCTTTGTTGTGCCTGATCGCCGGCCTGACAGCATTCAATCTGATCACCCGGCCACTGCGCAGATTGACCGAAACCGTCAGCCGCTTCGACATTGACGGGGCGCCGTCACCTCAGCGCCTCACGACACCTGTGGATAAAACCGCCGATCCGGACGAAATCGCCCTGCTCGATGCAGCGTTCCGGCAAATGCAAAATCGCCTCGGCGAACAATGGCGCTCGCTTACGCGACAGGATCAGGAGCGCCGCGAGTTGGTAGCGAATATTTCCCATGACTTGCGCACTCCGCTGGCTTCGCTGCACGGTTATCTGGAAACCCTGCAATTGAAAGACGCCACGCTGTCGGCCGAAGAACGCCGCCGCTATCTCGGCATCGCTCTGGATCAGAGCCGCAAGGTCGGCGGTCTGGCGCAATCGCTGCTGGAACTGGTGCGACTGGAACACGGCTTTGTACAACCGGTGCTGGAGCGTTTTTCGCTTATCGATCTGGTGCAGGACATCTTCCAGAAATTCGAACTGACGGCGGAAGCGCGGCAGGTCGAACTCAAGGCCCATTTTGTGCCGAACCTGCCAACGGTCTGCGCCGACCTCGGGCTGATCGAACGAGTGCTGACCAATCTGGTGGACAATGCTTTACGGCATACACCTCAGGGCGGCGAGATCGAGTTCGATCTGAAACCACAAGGGGCTTTGGTCGACGTGACGGTCAGTGACACCGGCCCCGGCATCGCTCCCGAGTTGCGCGAAGGCTTGTTCCTGCGCCCGTTCAATATCGGTGGCGCACGGCGTGACGGGGGGCTGGGCCTGCGTATCGTGCACCGCATCCTGCAATTGCATGGGCGAGACATTCAATTGCTGGAGGTCAGCGAGCGCGGCGCGACGTTCCGCTTCTCGCTACCGACGGATCAGCAAACCGCCGAACAGTGGATGATGCGTTCAATGAATTTGAACAGCCCCGGCAAATAGTTGAGACCGCCGGCCCGTTGCTCCGTGACAACGCCGCCGCGCTCCCCTAAATTAGTCGGCCTGAAAAAGCCCTTGGGTTTTCTCATCTCCACTCAAGTTAAAAAGTAGTGAAATTTCAATGTCCGATTTCAACACCGCTGAATCCGTAGTCACCGAATCGTCCAAAGCGGAATACGAAAACTCCATCAATCTTTCACAACACCTGCCACAAGCCAAAATCATCAGCGAGATGGTCCTGGACGCGTTCCAGTCGACCCGCGAAAGCGACCAGATCCGCGAGCTGCGCGCGGCGATTCGTCAGGCTCACGACAGCTTCGATGACGACAAGGCCTACGAGCTGATGGGCGAACTCAAGGCGCTGAAAGATGCCGAAGCGGCCGACCTCGCCGCTCTCGAAGACCTCAGCAGCAAGTTCTCGATCGGCCGCATTCTGTCCAGCTTCAAAGACGATCCGGCGTTCCAGGAAATCGTTTATGGCCTCGCGCTGAAAGTGCTGAACCAGACCCACCAGGCGATCAGCAACCCGAGCGGCGGCAAGAGCAAAGCGGCGAAGAAGAAAGAAGTCGAAATCTTCACCATCAGCAAGGACGGCATCAGCGTGACCCTGCCGCTGCGCACGCCACGCTCGCGTCTGAACGTAGACCGTGCAGCGCTGGAGTTCCTCGGTTTCACTTTCGTCGGTGAAGGCGAAGAAGCGGAGCTGGAAAGCGAAACGTTCCTCGACAACGCCGGCACCGAGCAGGCGGTAAACCGCAAGAACATCATCACCGCGCTCCAACAGCAGACTGCATTTGATGGGTACAGCATCGCCGCGCAGTAATAGCGCGGCCGCTGTACGAAAAAGCCCCGCACTGAGATTCAGTGCGGGGCTTTTTGGTTTTCGGCGGGGATTAGTGGAATGGCGTAAATCCCATCCCCTCATCGGAACGCCGCCCGCCCAGCCCTCTCCCGAGGGAGAGGGAGCCGATTTGTGGGCCTTTCAAAACCTGAGCTCGACTCGGTATTTCACGTCGGCGTATCTCACGCAAACACCACGGTCAGTCCCCTCTCCCTTTGGGAGAGGGTTAGGGTGAGGGGCTTTTGATCTGTTTCAGAATCTGAGCTCGACTCGGTMTTTCACGTCGGCGTACACCTCYCAAACACCWCGGTCAAGTCCCCTCTCCCTTYGGGAGAGGGTTAGGGTGAGGGGCTTTTGATCTGTTTCAGAATCTGAGCTCGACTCGGTCTTTCACGTCGGCGTACACCTCCCAAACACCTCGGTCAGTCCCCTCTCCCTTTGGGAGAGGGTTAGGGTGAGGGGGCTTGTGGAGCTGGCGCGTTTCCTGCAAGTCCCCTGTAAATCGCCATAAAACGAGCGCTCGCGGTCACTCCAGCGGCGCCCGGAGCGGCAAAAGGTTTAGCCAGACGGCCCGCAGCGCTCAACAAAGCCATGCGCAGCCCGGTGAAGAACAAGAGGGGAGACGATGAAGGCAGTTATTTTGGCGGGTGGCCTCGGCACGCGCATCAGTGAAGAGTCGCACCTCAAGCCCAAGCCAATGATCGAGATCGGCGGCAAGCCAATTCTCTGGCACATCATGAAGCAGTATTCCGCCCACGGAATTCACGACTTCGTGATCTGCCTCGGCTACAAGGGCTATGCGATCAAGGACTTCTTCGCCAACTACTTCCTGCACACCTCTGACGTCACCTTCAACATGCGTGAAAACCGCATGGACGTGCACCAGAATTACAGCGAGCCGTGGAGCGTCACGCTCATCGACACCGGTGAGGAAACCATGACCGGTGGTCGTCTGCTGCGTGCCGGCCGTTACCTCAAGGATGAAGAGGCGTTCTGCTTCACTTACGGCGACGGCGTTTCCGATATCAACATTGCTCAACTCGTGGATTTCCACAAAGCCCACGGCCGTCTCGCGACCGTCACTGCCGTGCAACCGCCGGGCCGCTACGGCGCGCTTGAGCGTCAGGGTGATCAAGTGCTGGGCTTCACCGAAAAGCCTCGCGGTGACGGAGGCTGGATCAATGGCGGCTTCTTCGTGCTCTCGCCGAAAGTGCTGCCGTACATCGCCGATGACGCCACCACTTGGGAAGCCGAACCGCTGGCGCGTCTGGCCGCGGACGAACAGTTGAAAGCCTTCGAGCACGAAGGCTTCTGGCATCCGATGGACACCCTGCGCGACAAGAACCATCTCGAAGCGCTGTGGCAGAGCGGGGAGGCCCCATGGAAGCAATGGGCCTGAGTGCGGATTTCTGGCGCGGCAAACGCGTCCTCGTCACCGGACACACCGGTTTCAAAGGCAGCTGGCTGACCCTGTGGCTGCAAAGCCTCGGCGCGCAAGTCAGCGGCTTTTCCCTGGATCCGTCGACTGAGCCGAGCCTGTTTGAACTGGCGCGGGTGCATGAGGGCATCAACGATCAGCGCGGTGATCTGCGGGATCTCGGTGCCTTGCTGGAAATCATCGCCGACACCGAGCCTGAGATCGTTCTGCACCTGGCGGCTCAGCCGTTGGTGCGCGAAGGCTATCGCGATCCGCTCGGCACGTACTCCAGTAACGTCATGGGCACGCTGAACCTGCTCGAAGCGATTCGTCAGGTCGGTTGCGTGCGCGCCTGTGTGCTGGTGACCACCGACAAGGTCTACGCCAACAAGGAATGGCTGTGGCCGTACCGCGAAGACGAAGCCCTCGGTGGCCACGATCCTTACAGCAGCAGCAAGGCTTGCTGTGAATTGCTCGCACAGTCTTATGCCGCGTCGTTTTTCCCGGCGGACAAGTACGCCGAGCACGGTCTGGCCCTGGCCACCGCGCGCGCTGGCAACGTCCTGGGCGGCGGCGATTTTGCCCCTGAGCGCCTGATTCCTGACGTGCTCAAAGCGTGGAGCGCCGACGAACCGGTGACCCTGCGTTATCCGCAAGCCGTGCGCCCGTGGCAGCACGCGTTGGAGCCGCTGGCCGGTTACCTGCAACTGGCCGCAGGTCTCTACGAACAAGGCCCGGAATACGCCGGGGCGTGGAACTTCGGCCCGGGTGAAGCGGACATGTGCAGTGTCGGCGAAGTGGTCGAATTGCTCGCCAGCCGCTGGCCGCAGGCGTGCGGTTTGCGCATCGAAAAAAGCGAACTGCACGAGGCCGGCCTGCTGCGTCTGGACAGCAGCCGCGCACGCCAAGTACTTGGCTGGCATCCGCGCTGGACCTTGCAACAATGTCTGGCCCAGACCCTCGACTGGCATCTGGCGTGGCAGAACGGTGATGACATGCGCAACGTCACCCTCGGTCAACTGAACCTGTACCGAGGCGCGTTGTGAGCGAATTCTCCCTGAAGGCATTGCCGCTGGCCGGACTGTTCAGCGTCCAGCACAAACGCTTCGAAGATCAGCGCGGGCACTTTGCCCGGCTGTTCTGCGAAGGCAGCCTGAGTGCGTTCGGCAGTGAGTTCCATATCCGTCAGATCAACCATTCCTGCACCCGTGAAAAGGGCAGTGTGCGTGGTCTGCATTATCAGAATGCCAATGCCCCGGAAGCCAAACTGATCACTTGCCTGCGCGGTGAAGTGTGGGACGTGGCGGTGGATCTGCGCCCAGACTCCGAGACCTTTCTGCACTGGCACGCCGAGCATCTGAAGGCTGGCGACGGCCGCAGCCTGTTGATTCCGGCCGGGTTCGCCCACGGTTTCCAGACCCTCACCGAAGACGCCGAATTGCTTTACCTGCACAGCGCCGATTACGCGCCGGAGCACGAGGGCGGGCTGTCGGTGAATGATCCACGGCTGGCGATTGCCTGGCCGTTGCCTGTCAATAATTTGTCAGCGCGTGATTCCAGCCATCCCGCGCTCGATCAACACTTTGCTGGAGTGCGTCTATGAACTGCCGTGGGTGCGCCGCACCGCTGAGCCTGCCGCTGATCGACCTCGGCACCTCGCCACCGTCCAACGCCTATGTGCACGCTGATCGTCTTGAACAGGCTGAGCAGTGGGTGCCGCTGAAGGTCGCGGTGTGCCAGCAATGCTGGCTGGTACAGACCGAGGATTACACCAGCGCCGACAGCTTGTTCGACGCCGAGTACGCCTATTTCAGTTCGTTCTCCAGCACCTGGCTGGCCCATGCCGAGCGCTATGTCGCCGAGATGGTCGAGCGTTTCGGCCTGACCGCCGACAGCCGTGTGGTTGAAGTCGCCGCCAACGACGGTTACCTGCTGCAATACGTCGCCGCTCGCGGCATTGCCTGCCTGGGCGTTGAACCGACGCGCAGCACTGCACAAGCGGCACGCGAAAAAGGCCTGGAGATCCGCGAACTGTTCTTCGGTTGCGACACTGCTGCGCAACTGAAAAGCGAAGGTTGGGGCGCTGACCTGATGGCGGCCAACAACGTGCTCGCCCATGTGCCGGACATCAACGATTTCCTCGGTGGCTTCGCGACGCTGCTCAAGCCGACCGGCGTCGCCACCTTCGAATTCCCGCAACTGCTGACGCTGATGGCTGGCGCGCAGTTCGACACGCTGTATCACGAACACTATTCCTACCTGTCGCTGACCGCCGTGCAGACCCTGTGCGAGCGCAACGGTCTGGAAGTGTTTGACGTCAGTCAGTTGACCACCCATGGCGGATCGCTGCGGGTGTTCGTCCAGCGCAAGGATGGCCAACGCCGCGCCGTGCAGCCGGCCGTGCAACAACAGTTGCAGGCCGAGCTCGACGCCGGGGTGAAAACCACCGAGTACTACGCGACGCTGGCGCCCGCCGCCGAGCGCATCAAGCATGACTTGCTGCGCTTCCTGTTACAGGCCAAGGCCGATGGCAAACGTGTGGTCGGCTACGGCGCTGCCGCCAAGGGCAACACCTTGCTCAACTACGCCGGGGTCAAACCGGATCTGCTGGCCTGGGTGGCTGATGCCAACCCGCACAAGCAGGGTAAATTCCTGCCGGGCAGTCGCATTCCGATCGTCGCGCCGGCACAGATCGCTATCGAGCAACCGGACTACGTGCTGGTGCTGCCGTGGAACCTGCTGCACGAAGTCAGTCAGCAACTGGCGCAAGTGCGTCAGTGGGACGGCCGCTTTGTGATCGCCGTGCCCGAGTTGAAAGTGCTGTGAAGGTACTGGTTACCGGCGCTACCGGTTTTGTCGGCCGCCATCTGGTTGCGGCGTTGCTGGCCCGTGGCTGCGAGATCCGCGCCGTGGCGCGCAACGTAGAAATCGCGAAAGGCATGCCGTGGATCAACGACGTCGAGTTTGTGAGCGCGGATATTCACGCCGCCGATCTCGATGTCGCTGCGTTGACCGTTGGTATCGATGCGCTGGCGCATCTGGCCTGGTCGGGCTTGCCGAACTATCAGGCGCTGTTCCATTTCGAGCACAACCTGATGGCCGATTACCGCTTTATCAAAAGCGCGGTCGAGGCGGGCGTGCAGCAGGTGCTGGTCACCGGCACCTGTTTCGAATACGGCATGCAAAGCGGTCCGCTCAGCGAAAGCTCCGCGCCGCAGCCGAGCAACCCTTACGGTCTGGCCAAGCATACGCTGCACCTGTTTTTGCAAAACCTGCAGCAGGAACTGCCGTTCACGTTGCAGTGGGCGCGCTTGTTCTATCTGCATGGCGAAGGGCAGAACCCCAACAGCCTGTTGGCGGCTCTGGACCGGGCGATCGATACCGGTGAGCCGTCGTTCAACATGTCGGCCGGTGAGCAGCTGCGTGATTTTCTGCCGATTGAAAACGCTGCCGGTTACCTCGCCGCGATCCTGCAACGACACGACTTCGACGGCGTGATCAATTGCGCCAGCGGCCAACCGGTGTCGGTGCGTTCATTGGTTGAACAGCGCCTGCGCGAACGTGGCGCGACACTGAATCTGAACCTCGGCCACTACCCGTATCCGACCCACGAGCCCTTGGCGTTCTGGGCGGTGACCGAGCGCTTGCAACAGTTATTGGGAGAGCCGCAATGAGGCACGAGTTGTACCGGGTCACCGACCTGCCGGTGCTGCAGAATCGCACCTTTGCCGATCCCGCGTCGGCGCAGGCCTCGGCCAGTGCCGACATGCTGTTGGTGCAGGACGAGCGCAGCGGTCTGATCTTCAACGCGGCGTTCGACGCCGACAAGCTCAGCTACGACGCCGATTACCAGAACGAGCAGGCGCATTCCGGCCAGTTCCAGAAGCACTTGAGTGACGTCGAAGGCATCATCGCCAAGCACTTCAAGGGCCAGGAGCTGATCGAAGTCGGCTGTGGCAAAGGCTATTTCCTGGAATTGCTCAAGGGCCTCGGCTATTCGATCACCGGCATTGATCCGGCGTACGAAGGCGAGAATGCCGACGTGATCAAGGCACCTTTCACACGGGGCCTGGGTCTGGCAGCGGACGCCATCGTCCTGCGCCATGTGCTGGAGCACATTCAGGATCCGGTCAGTTTCCTCGCGGAAATGGCCAACGCCAATCAGGGCGGACAGATCTACATCGAAGTGCCGTGCTTTGACTGGATCCTCGAGCACAAAGCCTGGTTCGACCTGTTCTACGAACACGTCAATTATTTCCGTCTCGATGACCTGCGCCGGATGTTCGGCACTGTGCACGAGGCCGGTCACCTGTTCGGTGGCCAATACCTGTACATCGTCGCCGACCTGTCGACCTTGCGCCTGACTCCGGATCAACCGGTGCCGCGCCTGAGCCTGCCTGACGGTTTCACCGCCAGCCTCGATCGCGCCGTGCAGATCATTCAGTCCGCCCCCGAGCAGGGTTCGGCGATCTGGGGCGCTTCGTCCAAAGGCGTGATCTATTCGCTGTTCCTGCAACGTGCCGGTGTGGCGGTGGATCGTGTGGTGGATATCAATCCGGCCAAGCAGGGGCGTTATCTGCCGTTGAGCGGCGCGCGGGTGTCCTCGCCGCAAGAGGCCATGGACGCGCTGCCCGAGGGCGCCAACCTGTTTGTGATGAATTCCAATTACCTCGAAGAGATCAAGCGGATGACCGGTGGACGCTACGTCTATCACGCCGTCGACAGCGCTTCGTTTCAGTGACCCTTGAGATTATTAAAATGACCGACAACAGCATCAACCAAGCCTTCGAAGCCGAGTGCCGGGAACAGATTGCCCAGCAGGGTGACGACCAGAAACTGACGGGTCTGGCCCGCGATTTCTTCAACGAATCGGCCAAGCACAAATACAGTTACCACTTCTCGTGGATGGGCCGTCCGATCATCCAGTTGCCACAAGACATGATGGCCATGCAGGAGATCATCTGGCAGGTCAAACCGGATCTGGTCATCGAGTGCGGCATCGCCCACGGCGGTTCGATTATCTACTACGCCTCGTTGCTGGAGTTGCAGGGCCACGGCGAAGTGCTGGGCATCGACCTCGACATTCGCCCGCACAACCGCGAAGCGATCGAAAGCCACCCGATGGCCAAGCGCATCAAGATGATCGAAGGCTCGAGCATCGACGCCGGCATTGCTGCCCAGGTGCAGGCGGCGGCCAAAGGCAAGAAAGTCATTCTGGTTCTGGACTCCAACCACACCCACGATCACGTACTGGAGGAGCTGCGTCTGTACGCACCGCTGGTGTCGGTCGACAGCTACTGCGTGGTCATGGACACCGTGGTTGAAGACATGCCGGCCGATTTCTTCCCGGATCGTCCGTGGGGCCCGGGCGACAACCCGAAAACCGCCGTGTGGAAATACCTGGAAGAGAACCAGGATTTCGAGATCGACCAGCAGTTGCAGAACAAGCTGTTGATCACCGTGGCGCCGGACGGCTATCTGCGTCGCGTCCGTTAATTCGCAACATCACCAAGCGTTGTTTCGGCGAGTCGCCGGTTGTGGAGAGAAGTTATGCAAGGCAAGTACAGTTCTGAACTGGCGGTACCGCTCGAAGAGCTATTGACCGTCGTCCTGATTACTCACAATCGGCCGGCGTTTTTGCGCCGGGCGGTGAAGTATTACAGCAGCTTGCCCTGCAGAATCATGGTGCTCGATTCGACACTCGAACGACCTGAAGGCGACTTTGACGCCGTCGATTACCACCATGTGCCGCAGTTCGCCTACTGGGGCATGCAGGCCAAACTGGCGTATGGCGTGGAGAAACTGACCACGCCATACATGGTGCTGGCGGCCGACGACGATTTCATCCTGCATGATTCGCTGGCAGAATCCGTCGGTTTCCTGCATGCCAACCCTGATTACGGGATGTGCCACGGCTATTGCCTGATGTACCTGTCATTGGCTCATGGCGTGAACTACTATCGCCGCGACAAGAAAGTCCAGGAAGACTATGCGTCCGAGCGGGCGCAGGAGCGCGTCCTCGATTACATGAACCAGTACATCCCGCCGTTCTACGCGGTGACCCGTACTGATCTGATGAAAAACTGGCACTCGGCGTTGCCGCCGGGGACCAATTTCCAGTGGCAGGAAATCGGCCACGTCTACTACCTGCTGGCCAGTGCCAAGGCCCGCATCCTGCCGATTCCGTACGTAGTGCGCGAGATCAACTACGGTGTCTCCGAGCACAATACCGATGTGTATCACTCGCTGACCTACGTCGACGCCAAATCGGTCGCCGAACGAGAGGCGTTTGCCGAGTTTCTCGTCTCGCTGCCTACCGCTATCGAAGGGCTGGATGCCGGGCAGGCCAAGGCCTTTGCCCTGGAGAGTTTCGAGGCAATGGCCGACAGCCTGAAGTCCGGGCGGGCGCTGACTGCCGAGCTGATTATCGAATCGACCTGGAACCAGGAACTGAAGGCGCCGGATCGTCGTTTTGGCCCGCTGCAGTACGTTGAAATGCCGTTCTACAACCAGGCATTCTTTGAGCGTCTGGAGCAGTTCGAATTCATGTTGCACACCCTGCCGGCCGGTCGCATGCAACTGGAAGGACTGGAAGGCGTGTGGGCCCGGCAAGCGCACCTGTTGCAGGCGCGCAATAACGACACGGCGGAAAGTGTGGTTGACCGGTTATGGCAGGCCCATGATCTGAATGCGTTCAACCTGACCGTGGTCAAACGTCTGGCGACCCAACTGGACATCGTCGGCGACGAAAACGCTGCGCAAGCCATGCGCGAGTGGATCGCCCGTCTCGAAGCGCTATTGGTCGAAGATCATCAGCCAGTGTTCGGCAAAATGAAGTCCGGTCGCCTGTTGCAGTGGCTGGCGGCTCGCGCGCCGGCGATCGAACAACTCGAGTCGATAGGCCAACATCTGGCGACTGAGGGCGGTGGCCCGCAATTCGGCATTTTCCTGCTCGATCTGGACAACGACATCGACAAGTTGCAGGTGTCGCTCGACAGCCTGCTGGAAGGTCACTGCAAAGCGTTCAGGATTGTCGTGTTCACCACCGGCGAAGCACCGGCGGCGACGACGGCACAAAACACCCTGCACTTTGTTCGTGTCACCCAAAGCAACTTTGTCGACAAGCTCAACCAGAGCGCTCAGCAGTCGCCAAGCGATTGGTTGCTGCTGGGTGAGGCGGGTGACCAGTTCACCGCCAGCGGCCTGTTGCGCGCCAGTCTGGAGCTGATGTCGGCCGAAGGTGTGCGTGCGGTGGCCACCGATGAAATCCAGCGCAAGGACAATGGCGCGCTGGTTGACGTGTTCCGCCCTGGTTTCAATCTGGACCTGCTGCAAAGCGTGCCGGCACTGATGGCGCGCCATTGGTTGATCCGCCGCGAAGTGTTGCTTGAAGCCGGCGGATATCAGGCTGACTTTAGCAAAGCGCTGGAATTCGACCTGCTGTTGCGCATCATCGAGCAGGGTGGCCTCGACGGTCTGGCGCATCTCGACGAGCCGTTGCTGATCACTCAGGCGGCAGAGCTTGAAGAAAACGCCCACGAACGTCAGGCGTTGCTGCGTCATCTGGGCAATCGCGGCTACAAGGCCAAGGTCACGTCGACGGCGCCGGGCACCTGGCAAATCGATTACCGCCACACCGAGCAGCCACTGGTTTCGATCATTGTGCCGGTCATCGATGATCTGCCAGTGCTGCGCCGTTGCCTGGAAGGCGTGTTGCTCAGAACCCGTTACAGTCGTTATGAAGTGTTGCTGGCGGCAAACGCCAATCAGTCGGCAGCGGTCAACGACTGGCTGGGCACGCTGCGCCACGCCAAAGTCAATGTGTTACGTGCCGATCAGCCGCTGAGCGAAGTCGCACTGTACAACGCCGCCAGCGAGCAGGCTCAAGGTGAGTATCTGGTGCTGTTGGCCGCAGACAGTGAAGTCGTCAACCCGAACTGGATCGATTCGCTGCTCAACCACGCCCAGCGTCCGGAAGTGGGCATCGTCGGTGCGAAATTGGTCGACCGTGACGGCAAGGTGGCCCAGGCCGGCTTGATTCTTGGCCTGAACGACGGCGTGGGTTCGGCCTTCATCGGCGAAAGTCACGCAGCAGACGGCTACATGCATCGCTTGGCCGTCGAGCAGAATTACTCGGCCGTGTCGAAGGTCTGCCTGATGGTGCGCAAAGAGCTGTTCAACGCGCTTGGCGGGCTGGATGAAGTGACGTTCGTCGAGGGTTATGCCGATGTCGATCTGTGCCTCAAGGCGAGTCAGGCCGGCTACCTCACCGTGTGGACGCCGTTGGTGCAGGTGCTGCATACCGGCGAGTTGCCGCAGGCGCCAGAAGCACTGGCGGCACTGCGTGAGAAATGGAGCGCCGCGTTCGCGCAGGATCCGGCTTACAACGCCAACCTGGCGCTGAGCGGCAAAGGTTTCACCCTGGGTGAAAATGCCTCGGTCAACTGGGCACAGTTGCTCGCTTAAGCGCGCCGGACAGGAATCAGCATATGTTCAACGGTAAATCGATTTTCATCTCCGGCGGCACAGGTTCGTTCGGGCGCAAATTCATCACGCGCCTGCTCGAGCAATACCAGCCCAAGCGCGTGGTGGTGTTTTCCCGTGACGAGTTGAAGCAGTACGAAATGCAGCAGACGTTCAACGCGCCGTGCATGCGTTATTTCATTGGTGACGTGCGTGACGCTGACCGTCTGCGTCAGGCCATGCGCGGCATCGACTACGTGGTGCATGCCGCGGCGTTGAAGCAAGTGCCAGCGGCGGAATACAACCCCACCGAATGCATCCGCACCAACGTCAATGGCGCGGAAAACATCATTGCCGCCGCCATCGACAACGGGGTGAAAAAAGTTGTCGCGCTGTCGACCGACAAAGCCGCCAGCCCGATCAACCTGTACGGCGCGACCAAGTTGCTCTCGGACAAATTGTTCGTCGCCGCCAACAACATTGCCGGCGAGCAGGAAACCCGCTTTGCCGTGGTGCGCTACGGCAATGTTGCCGGTTCCCGTGGTTCGGTGGTGCCGTTCTTCAGCAAACTGATCGCCGATGGCGCACAGGAACTGCCAATCACTGACGAGCGCATGACGCGGTTCTGGATCACCCTCGACCACGGCGTGCAATTCGTCCTCGACAGCTTTGCGCGGATGCACGGCGGTGAAGTGTTTGTGCCGAAGATTCCATCGATCCGCATTGTCGATCTGGCGCGCGGCATGGCTGAACACCTGCCGCACAAGAACGTCGGCATTCGTCCCGGCGAGAAGCTCCATGAATTGATGGTGCCGCTGGACGATGCGCGGATGACCCTGGAGTTTGCGGATCACTACACCATCCAGCCGTCGATTCGCTTTACCAGCGTTGATGTTGATTTTGCCGTCGACAAACTCGGCGAGCAGGGGCGTGCCGTGAGCGAGGATTTCGAGTACCGCTCCGACACCAATCCGCATTTCCTTTCGGTCGGGCAGATCGCTGATCTGCACGCGAAGCTCTCGGCATGATTCCCTACGGTCGGCAGAGCCTCGATCAGGCAGATATCGATGCCGTCGTCGAAGTGCTGCAGTCGGACTGGCTGACCCAAGGGCCGAGCATCGAGCGTTTCGAGCAGGCAATGGCCGAGCGTTGCCAGGCTGACTTCGCCGTCGCGGTGTGCAACGCCACGGCGGCGTTGCACATTGCCTGTCTGGCCGCTGGGCTGGGGCCGGGTGATCGTTTGTGGACGACGCCCAATACCTTTCTCGCCTCGGCCAACTGTGGACGTTATTGCTCTGCCGAGGTTGATTTCGTCGACATTGATCCGCTGACCTGGAACCTTGATGCGTTCGCCCTCGAAGCGAAACTCGATCAGGCCGAGCAGGACGGCACTTTGCCCAAAGTGCTAGTAGCGGTGGCGTTCTCCGGGCAGAGCTGTGACATGCGCAAGATTGCCGAACTGGCCGAGCGCTACAACTTCACCGTGATCGAAGATGCGTCTCACGCGGTCGGTGCCTCCTACGCCGGGCGGCCGGTCGGCTGCGGTGAGTTCGCAGCGATGACGGTGTTCAGCTTTCATCCGGTGAAAATCATTACCAGCGCCGAGGGCGGCATGGTGCTGACCAATCGGCCGCAACTGGCTGAGCGCTTGCAGCGTTTGCGCAGCCACGGCATGACCCGCGATGCGCAGCAGATGAGCGAACCGAGCCACGGCCCTTGGTACTACCAGCAGATCGAGCTGGGTTTCAATTACCGCATGACCGATCTGCAAGCCGCGCTGGGTTTGTCGCAACTGAGCAAACTCGACGACTTCATCGCCCGACGTCGTGAACTCGCGGCGCGATACGATCGCTTGCTGGCGTATCTGCCGGTGACGTTGCCCAGCTCTCAGCCCGAGGCGGAATCGGCTTGGCACCTGTATGTGATTCGGCTGCAGACCGACCGCATCGGCCTCAGTCATCGTCAGGTGTTTGAAGGCTTGCGTGCTGCCGGTGTTGGCGTGAATCTGCACTACATTCCTGTGCACCTGCAGCCGTACTATCGCGACCTGGGTTTCGCCGAGGGCGATTTCCCCGAGGCCGAGCGTTATTACGCCGAGGCGATCAGCCTGCCGCTGTTTCCGCTGTTGAGCGATGCGCAACAGGATTACGTGGTCGAGCAATTGCGTCGGCTGACCGAATAATTGCCGCTGAGGCAAAGGATGAGTATCTGCAATGCGTCATTTGAGTGAGCAGGAAAAGTTCTGGCAGGGCGACTTCGGCAACCAGTACGTCGCGCGCAATGTCGGTCAGCCGCTAGTGGCGGCGAACCTGGCGTTGTTTGCCAAAGCGCTGAGCCGGGCTGCAGGTATCGAGAGTCTGGTTGAGCTGGGCACCAATGCCGGCAACAATTTGCAGGCGTTGCATCAACTGCTGCCGCGCTGTGAACTGTTCGGCGTCGAGATCAATGAAAGCGCCTGTGCTCAAGCTCAGGCGTTGGACATTGCCCAGATCTGGCAAGGCTCGCTGTTCGATTTCCCGCGCGAGCGCCGCTACGACCTGACCCTGAGTAAAGGCGTGCTGATTCACTTGGCCCCGGAGCTGTTGCCGACCGCTTATGCGCAGTTGTACGCGTTGAGCCAGCGCTACATCCTGATCGCCGAGTATTACAATCCGGCGCCGGTAGAAGTGTCTTATCGTGGCAACAGCGGCAAACTGTTCAAGCGCGATTTTGCCGGTGAGATGCTCGATCGCTATGCCGATTTGCACTTGCTGGATTATGGTTTCGTCTATCACCGCGATCCGCAGTTTCCTGTGGACGACATCACCTGGTTCCTGTTGGAAAAACGTCCTTGAGCAACGTCGCAATCATCCCGGCCCGTGGCGGTAGCAAACGCATCCCGCGCAAGAACCTTTTGCCGTTCGACGGCGTGCCGATGATTGTCCGTTCGATCCGCACCGCGCTGGAATCGGGCTTGTTCGATCAGGTCGTGGTCAGCACCGACGATGCCGAAATTGCCGATGTGGCGCGAGTCCATGGCGCGCAGGTGCCATTTCTGCGCCCGGTAGACCTGGCCGATGATTTCACCGGCACGGCGGCAGTGATCGTGCATGCGCTGGAGCAACTGCCATCCTTCGATTTCGCTTGCTGCATTTACGCTACGGCACCGCTGTTGCAGGTGCGTTATCTACGTGAAGGCCTGGAGTTGCTGGAACGGCATGCAGACAAGTCGTTTGCGTTCTCCGTTTGCGATTTCGGCTTTCCGGTGCAACGGGCATTGACGCTGGACGAGCAGGGCGCCTTGCGCGCGTTGTATCCCGAGTTCCGCAACACCCGCTCGCAGGACCTGCCCAAAGCTTTTCAGGATGCCGGTCAGTTTTATTGGGGCCGTTGTGAGGCGTGGTTGCGCGGCGAGGTGCTCTATTCGCCAGCCAGCCTGCCGGTGATTCTGCCCCGGCATCTGGTCCAGGACATCGATACCGCCGAAGACTGGAAACGCGCCGAATACCTTTACGCCGCGCTCAAGGCTGGTGGAGAACTGCAATGAGAGTGCTGATTCGCGCGGACGCCTCGCCGACCATCGGCAGCGGCCACATCGCCCGCTGCCTGCCGCTGGCGCGAGTGCTGCGCGCGCAGGGCAGTCATGTCGCCTTCGCCTGTCGACGGTTGCCGGGACATCGTCTGGAGGCATTGAGCGCCGAGGGATTCGAAACGTTTGCGCTGCCTGAGCGCTACGCCAATGAAGATCCACAGCAAGCCATCGAATCGATGCTGCCGTGGCAGGCCGACATTGATGCGCTGGGCTCGCAGCTTGAAGGTCAGGCCGAGTTTGACTGGATCATCGTCGACCACTACGGTCTCGATCATCATTGGCAAACCGCTGCACGGCGCTGGGCGCATCGAATTGCAGCGGTGGATGATCTTGCCACCCGGCGCTACAGCGTCGATTTGTTGCTCAATCAGAATCTTTCCGGCCTCAGTGAAAACTATGCGCCGTTGCTGCCCGAAGGTTGTCGCACGTTGCTCGGGCCGCGTTATGCGCTGTTGCGCGAAGAATTCAACTGCCCTGCCATCGAGATCAAGCCCAAGGCGCACCGGGTACTGGTGAACTTCGGCGGATTCGATGCCGCAATGCAAACCCACCACGCGATGCTGGCCCTGGCGGATTTCACCGAGCTGCAGGTGGACTTCGTCGCTGGCGCCGATAATCCGGCGTGGGCGCAGATGCAGGCATTGGCCGAGACACGGCCGAACTGGCGTCTGCACAGTTTTGTCAGCGATTTCTACCAGCGCATGAGCGAAGCCGACCTGTTTGTCGGCGCCGGTGGCGGCACCAGTTGGGAGCGCGCGGCGTTGGGCTTGCCGACAATTTGCATTGCCGTGTCGAACAACCAGCAGGCCAACGGCGAAGTCATGGCTGTTACGGGGGCACATGTTTTCATGGGCGCCCGTGAGCAGGTCAGTGTCGAGCAGTTGCGCGACGCCGTCGGCTTCGTCGCCGACAATTATTATTTGCGACAGGGCCTGGCCGAACGCTCGCGGCAACTGGTCGATGGACGCGGAGCGCTGCGCGTTGCTGCCGCTCTGGCCGGCGCAGTACTCGCCATCCGTCCCGCCACGTTAGAGGATGCACGGCTGTTGTTCGATGGCCGCAATGCCGAACCGGTGCGGCGTTGGTCGCTGGCGAGCGCTGAAATCGACTGGTCGCAGCACGTCAACTGGCTGACCGCCAGTCTGCGTAATCCGCAGCGTTTACTGTTGATCGCCGAAGCCGATGACGGCCCGGTCGGTGTGCTGCGTTATGACCTGCGCGGGTTTGCTGCCGAAGTATCGATCTATCTGCTTGAGGGACGTTTCGGCCAGGGTTGGGGCAAGGCGCTGCTGACGCGGGGCGAAGCGTTCGTCACCCGCCACTGGTCGCAATTGACCGCCATTACCGCTCAGGTACTGCCGGGCAATCGTGCCTCGCTGAATGTGTTTCGTGACGCCGGGTTCACTCAGAGTGCCTGTACGTTCACCCGTGTTTTGAAGGATCACCCGCATGACTAGTTTCAAGATCGGCAACCGCTTGATCGGTGCCGATGCGCCGCCCTTCATCATTGCCGAGATGAGTGGCAACCATAACCAGACGCTGGACGTGGCCCTGCAAATCGTCGAGGCAGCGGCCAAGGCCGGGGCGCATGCCTTGAAACTGCAAACCTACACCGCCGAAACCATGACGCTGGATTTGTCTGAAGGTGAGTTCTTCATCAAGGATCCGGGCAGTCTGTGGGCCGGCACTTCGCTCTACGATTTGTATGAAAAAGCCCATACACCGTGGGAATGGCATGCGCCGATTTTTGCTCGTGCCAAGGAACTGGGGATGCTCGCGTTCTCGACACCGTTCGATGACAGCGCCGTGGACTTTCTCGAAAGCCTTGATGTGCCGGCCTACAAGATCGCCAGTTTCGAAAACACTGACTTGCCGTTGATCCGCCGTGTGGCGGCCACTGGCAAACCGCTGATCATCTCCACCGGCATGGCCAGCATCGCTGAGCTGGATGAAGCCGTGCGCGCCGCGCGTGAAGCCGGCTGCAAGGATCTGGTCTTGCTCAAATGCACCAGCACCTACCCGGCGACACCGCTCAACAGCAACGTGCGCACGATCCCGCATCTGCGGGAACTGTTCGGTTGCGAGGTCGGGCTGTCCGACCACTCGATGGGCGTAGGCGTATCGGTGGCTGCGGTGGCGCTGGGGGCGACGGTGGTGGAAAAACACTTCACCCTCGACCGTTCAGCAGGTGGCGTCGATGCCAGTTTCTCCCTGGAACCGGCGGAAATGGCCAGCCTGGTGGTGGAAACCGAGCGCGCCTGGCAAGCCATGGGCCAGGTGCATTACGGCGTTACCGAGGCCGAGCGCAAGTCGCTGGTCTATCGCCGCTCGCTGTACGTCACTGCCGACATGGCCGCCGGTGACACCTTTAGCGGGGACAATCTGCGCGCCATTCGCCCCGGTCTTGGTTTGCCGCCCAAGCACGCCGAAGCCGTCCTCGGTCGTCGCGCGCGCGCGCCAATCAAGCGCGGCACGCCGCTGGACTGGTCGTTGGTCGAATAAGCCGATCTGCACCGATTCGGCAAAATAGCGTGACCTGCGAGTCATAACGCGCATCTTCACTGTATTGTATTGATCGGGGAGATGGCGCCTGGCTCGTTTTCGATTCCAGTGATAGCCCTTTGCGCTCCCCGTGGCTGCCCGTTGTGGCGGCCGTTTTCTGTTTGTCGGCGCCCCTCGAAATCCTTGCGAGCGGTGGTCTTGGGCTGTTTTTTATTGGGAAGCCGTAATGATTGGCATAAAAAGCATTGCGAGCTACGTTCCTGTAGCCGGCGTGGACAATTACGCACAAGGTGCAAAATTCGAGAAGGATGAAGAATTCATCCTTGGCAAGATCGGTTCGGCATTCCTGCCGCGCAAAGACGCTGAACAAGAAACCTCCGACCTGTGCGTGGAAGCGGCCAATGCGCTGTTTGCCAGCAACCCGGATCTGAAACGTGAATCGATCGACGCATTGATCGTCGTCACCCAGAACGGTGACGAAGAAGGCCTGCCGCACACCGCCGCCATCGTGCAGGACAAACTCGGTCTGCCGACCAACGTTGCGGCGTTCGACATTTCCCTGGGCTGCTCCGGTTATGTCTACGGCATCTACGCGATCAAGGGCTTCATGGAAGCTGCCGGCCTGAAGAACGGCCTGCTGATTACCGCTGACCCGTACTCGAAAATCGTCGATCCGGAAGACCGCAACACCACCATGCTGTTCGGCGATGCCGCAACCGCTACGTGGATGGGTGAAGATCCGACCTGGGCGCTGGGCAAGGCCAAGTTTGGCACCGACGGCTCCGGTGCACCGCACTTGAAAGTCACCGATGGCGTGTTCTTCATGAACGGTCGTCAGGTCTTCAACTTTGCGCTGCTCAAAGTCCCGGCACACTTGCACGAACTGCTCGACGATTCCGGTCTGAAGGCCGATGACATCGATGCCTTCTGCATTCACCAAGGCAGTGCGGCGATTGTCGATGCCGTGGCGCGGCGCTTCGAAGGCGAGCCGGAGAAGTTCATCAAGGACATGGTCGAGACCGGGAATACCGTGTCGTCGAGCATTCCGTTACTGCTGGAAAAACACGTCATCGATTCCGATTGGCAGCGTATTGCGCTGAGCGGTTTTGGTGTCGGTCTGTCATGGGGCTCGGCGATCATCTATCGCCCTTGAGTCCGAGCAAAAACGGCGGATACAAAAATAGCGTTCAAGGTTAACCTTGAACGCTATTTTTTTGCCTGGAAGGGAGCGCGAGGCGCCATGAGCGAGTTTTTTCAAGCCAATGCCGAGGTGTTGCAACGGCGCTGGCCGGCGCTGTTCGAACGACTGATGGCGCAAGACAGTACGGCCATTGCGGCTCAATTGGTTGAGGGGCTAGGCTCGACGCTGAGCATCAACGGCATCCAGCTCACCAGTCGTCACGATCGCCTCCATGAAGCGCAGATTCAGGCGGCCAGCCTGCCGGACAAGGCGCAACTGCACGTCTATGGCACCGGTCTCGGTGATTTGCCCGGTGTGCTGCTTGAGCGGACGGGATTGCAACGCTTGTACGTGCACATCCTCAATGGCGCGCTGTTTGCGCTGGTGGTGCAACTGCTCGATCAGCGTCAGTGGCTGGAGGACCCGCGGGTCGAGTTGTTTTACGCTGCCGATCATCCGGACTTGTTCACGCCGTTTTTTGCCCTGCCTGCCGAGATGTTGCTGGCCGATGACTACAACGCGAAGATTCGCGATCGGCTGGTCAATGAAGTCCATCTGAGTTTTAACAATCGCGAATTCGACGCGCAGTCGCCGTTCATTCAACAGCGCTTGCAGGACTGCTTGCCGGTGCTGCTGGGTGATGACGATGTGGCGCAGTTGTTTGGTACCTGCACCGATCGCGAGATCTACGTGATCGCTACCGGGCCGACTCTGGAAGGGCACTTTGAACGATTGGCAGCGCTCCGGAATCAGGCTCAGCGCCCGCTGTTCATCTGTGTCGACACGGCGTATCGGCCGTTGATTGAGCACGGGATCGTTCCGGATCTGGTGGTGACCATTGATCAGCGTATCAGCTTCCGTCATTTGCCGTTCGAGGCGTCTGACGGTATCCCGCTGGTGTATTTGCCCATGAGCGATCCCGAAGTTCTGCGGGCCTGGAAGGGCAAGCGCTATGGCGGTTACTCGGCAAGTCCGGTGTACGCCGGGTTGCGTGAACAGCATCCGCGCGCGCTGCTGCACGTCGGCGGCAGCGTGATCCATCCGGCGGTCGATCTGGCGGTGCAAATGGGCGCGTCTCGCATCACGCTATTTGGCGCTGATTTCGCCTTTCCGATGAACAAGACTCACGCGGGCTGGAGCGATGGCGATCTGGGGCCGGGTGTGAATCAGGCGCGGCACTGGGTGCGCGATGGGCAGGGTCAGCGAGTCAGTACCCAGCTCAACTTCCGCGGTTACCTGTGTGTGCTGGAACGTTACATCGCTGCGCATCCGCACGTTGAGTTCTTCAACAGCAGCAAGGCGGGTGCGCTGATCGCCGGGACGCAATTCAATCAGGAGTTTGTGCAATGACGGCGATGAAAAAGTGCATCGGTGAATGCCGTCAGTGTGCCGGTCTGTTTCGGCTGGGGCGGGATGTCGAGGCAGCGCTGGGCATGGTTGATATTTTCGAAGATGCACAGCAGTTGCTGCTCTCGGGGTCTGCGGATGTCCAGCAAATGTGGGCGCAGGTGCTCGCGCAAATGCTCGATTGTCAGGAGCGCCAGGACTGGTTGGGGCTGGCTGATTATATGGAGTACGAATTGATCGAGTTGCTGGAAAGTGTTCCGGTCTGAGCAGGCCGACAGCACTGGCCCGCAGCTTTGCGCGGCAGTCGGTTTTATGACGTCATTTTTTCGCGGCTGACGTACTGCTAAGTCTTTGTTTTCTCGGGGGTGGCAGGGTGATGGCAAATTTTTTTCAAAAAGCCCTCAAGCAACCTGCAAACCCGACGATAACTATTACGAAGGTTCTCTAGGCCATACCCGGCGGTTGCCAGGGCCGGAAGCCGCAGTACCCAACCAACGAGGAATTCGTCATGGCTTTAACAGTAAACACCAACACCACGTCGTTGAACGTTCAGAAAAACCTGAACCGCGCTTCCGACGCTCTGTCGACTTCGATGCAGCGCCTGTCTTCCGGCCTGAAAATCAACAGCGCTAAAGACGACGCCGCTGGCCTGCAGATCTCGAACCGTATGTCCTCGCAGATCCGTGGTAACACCCAAGCCATCCAGAACGCCAACGACGGTATCTCCGTTGCCCAGACCGCTGAAGGCGCTCTGCAAGCTACTACCGACATCCTGCAGCGTATGCGTGAACTGGCTGTTAAAGCACGTAACGGTACCAACGGCACTGCTGACCAGACCGCTACCAACGCTGAATTCGCTCAGATGTCCGACGAGATCACCCGTATCTCGGCTTCGACCAACCTGAACGGCAAAAACCTGCTGGACGGTTCGGCTGGTACTGTGACCCTGCAAGTGGGCGCAAACACCGGTTCGGCTAACCACATCGACCTGGTACTGAGCTCCAAGTTCGACGCAGTAAGCCTGTCGGTAGGTAGCGGTACTCTGTCCCTGACCGGTGCTACCGTAACTGGCGCTTCGCAGAACATCGACAACGCGATCACCGCGATCGACGCTGCAATCGCTGCCATCGGTGCAACTCGTGCCAGCCTGGGTGCTTCGCAAAACCGTCTGACCAGCACCATCCAGAACTTGCAGAACATCACCGAGAACACCACTGCTGCACAAGGTCGCGTACAAGATACCGACTTCGCCGCAGAGACTGCTAACCTGACCAAGCAGCAAACCCTGCAACAGGCTTCGACCTCTGTTCTGGCTCAAGCCAACCAACTGCCTTCCGCTGTACTGAAGCTGCTTCAGTAATTTCGGAATGAGTTTGAGCGGGGGAGTGCGCTGGTCGCGCTCTCTCGCTTTTTTCGTTAGGAGGTGATGGGCATGGACATGAGCGTAAAGCTTAACGTGTCTTATCCGGCTCCCAAGCCAGCGACACCTGTTGCTGACAAGCCGTCAGAGACGCCAAAAGTTGCCAAGGTCGAAGCGCCGGTCGCTGACAGGAAAAGTCAGGGCACGGATGACGCCAAGCTGAAACTGGCAGTGCAGGAGATCGAGAAGTTCGTCCAATCGATCAAGCGCAATCTGGAGTTCTCGATCGATGAGCATTCCGGGAAGGTCATCGTCAAGGTGATCGCAAGCGAGACGGGTGAGGTCGTACGACAGATTCCCTCCGCAGAAGCCCTCAAGCTGGCAGACAGCCTCGCCAATGCGAGTCACGTATTGTTTGACGYCAAAGTCTGATAGCTGGCATGAATTATGTTTGTCCGTTCTCAAGATGCGTGTAACGGTCAAAAGAATGGCAACAATCTGAAGGGAGATGCACATGGCAAGTCCAATTCTACCGGGTTCCGGACTGGGTTCCGGCCTGGACATCGGCGCGATCGTGACCGCGCTGGTAAACGCCGACAAGTCGCCGAAGCAGACGCAGATCGATTCTGCGACCAAAACCAACACCCTGAAGATTTCCGGTGTCGGTGCGCTGAAAAACGCATTGGCGGCCTACCAGAAGGCAATGACCGATCTGGGCAGTAAGACCAACCCTGCGTTTGCCGGTTACGCGGCGACCTCGGCTACCCCGACAACGCTGACCGCGACTTCCGATAACACGGCTGTTTCGGGCACATACAGTGTCGTGGTAAATAACTTGGCCACCGGCTCGAAAGTAGCCAGTGCATCCTTTGCCGGCGGCGCGGCCAGTGCCATTCCGAGTGGTACCCTGAAAATCAGTCAGAATGGCACTGATTACAATGTCGATATTCCGGCCAATGCCACCTTGCAGACTACCCGTGATGCCATCAACAAGGCGCAGGGTGTCAACGGTGTTTCCGCCAACATCGTGACCGACAGCTCGGGCGCTTCGCGTCTGGTGATCAGCTCCAACAAGACGGGCGCGGGCTCCGACCTGACGGTCAGTGGTATTGCCGGTCTGGAAATCGATGGCACCAAGGTCATGTCTGCGACCCCGGCCGCTGGTGACTCAGGGGCTGTGGGCGATATTGCCAAGGATGCGAAGCTGACCATTGATGGTCTTGCCGTTACCAGCAAGAGCAACACAGTGAGCGGCGCCATCAGTGGCTTGACCATGAACCTGGTGGAAGCCAGCCCCACTGCGGTCAAGGTCTCTGTCGATACCAACACCAAGGGCTTGCAGGCTTCGGTTCAGCAATTCGTCGACGCTTTCAACACGCTCAAGACCACTATCGATAGCCTGTCCAAGGCAACGCCGGACGAAGATGGCAAGTTGACGGTGCAGGCCGCGTTTACCGGTGATTCTCTGCCGCGGACGTTGATTGCGGACATTCGTGCCCAATTGACCACTTCGTCGCCTGGCGAGCTGGGTGTGCTGTCGCAGATCGGCGTCATGACCGATCGCGACACCGGTAAGCTGACGCTGGACGCGACGGCTTTCAACAAGGCCATGTCTCAGCCAGGCATGACTGGCCAGGTGCAGCAGCTGTTCTCCGGTACCGACGACAAAAACGGTCTGTTGGCGCGAATGAGCAAAGCGGTCGATCCGTACCTCAAAGCTTCTGCTGATGGTAAAACCACCAGCGGTCTGCTTGATCAGCGTATGACCATTCTGAACAACAACACCCGCAGCCTCACGTCGCAGCAGTTGGCGCTGGATCTGCGTGTCGCCAACCTGACCAAGACGTTGACTGCCAAGTACAACGCCATGGACTTGCTGGTAGGGCAGATGAAGGCTACGGCGAGCAACATTACGTCGTTCTTCAGCTCGCTGAACGCTCAGCAGTCCGCGAAGTAAAAGGCGGGCACGACAAAAACCCGGCTACGCTTCATCGGCGTGCGCCGGGTTTTTGTCTTTTGATCTAAAGTTCTGTGATTCGTTGGCGATACACTGGTTATACGAGTCATTGTGGCAATGAGGTAGAACATGAATCCGATGTTAGCCCTTCGGCAGTATCAGAAAGTCGGCGCACACGCTCAGACATCCGAAGCGAGCCCGCACCGTCTGGTGCAAATGTTGATGGAAGGTGGTCTGGCCCGTATCGCTCAGGCCAAAGGCGCCATCGAGCGCAAGGACATTCCTGGCAAATGCACTTCGATCAGCAAGGCGATTGGCATTGTCAGCGGTCTGCGTGAAGGCCTTGATCTGGAAAACAGCGCAGATACCCTGGCTGATCTGGATGGGCTGTATATCTACATGATGAAGCGCCTCGCCGAGGCGAACATCAGCAGCGACCTGCGCATTCTTGATGAGGTTGCCGGCTTGCTGAGCACGGTCAAGGAAGGCTGGGATGCTATTGCCCCTGTGCCTGCTCCGCAGTTTTAAAGGAGATCGTCATGAGTCTTGTATTGCAGCGAATCGCCGATACCCGAGAAGCGTTGGTTACTGCCCTCGCTGAACGCAATTGGGAAGCCATTGGTGAACTGGATCTGGCTTGCCGTTCCTGCATGGAAGACGTCATGGCTGAGGCTGCGCTGGACGAGGTCGCGTTGCGCGACAACCTTGAGGAGTTGCTCCACGTCTACAAGGAGCTTCTCGAGGTGGCCATGGGTGAGCGGCAGGCGATAGCTAACGAGATGTCGCAGATCACCCAAGCGCAAAAGGCGGCAAAGGTTTACCATCTGTTTGGTTAATTAACCCCCAGTTAATCCAGACATGTGCGCCATAAATTTGACTGTGCACGGTTTTTTGACTTAACTAGTGGCTGTTTTCAGATTTCAGGCGTCTACAGGCACATGGTGTCCTGCAAGCGTCTCGCTTGCCCCTTATTTTGGGCATTGAGTTGACTAGGGAAGTTGCTATTGCATGTGGCGTGAAACCAAAATTCTGCTGATCGATGACGATAGCGTCCGCCGCCGCGACCTGGCGGTGATTCTAAATTTTCTTGGCGAAGAAAATTTACCCTGCGGCAGCCATGACTGGCAGCAGGCAGTCGGCTCTTTGTCGTCTAGTCGTGAGGTCATTTGCGTACTGATCGGGACGGTTAATGCTCCTGGTGCGCTTTTGGGCTTGCTAAAGACACTCTCAACCTGGGATGAGTTCCTTCCGGTTTTGTTGATGGGCGATAATTCTTCCGTTGACTTGCCTGAAGACCAGCGTCGCCGAGTGCTTTCGACCCTCGAAATGCCTCCCAGCTACAGCAAATTGCTCGACTCCCTGCACCGTGCCCAGGTCTATCGCGAGATGTACGACCAGGCACGCGAGCGCGGTCGTCATCGCGAACCCAATCTGTTCCGCAGCCTTGTCGGCACCAGCCGTGCGATTCAGCACGTGCGCCAGATGATGCAGCAAGTCGCCGACACCGATGCCAGCGTACTGATCCTCGGTGAGTCCGGCACTGGCAAGGAAGTGGTTGCGCGCAACCTGCATTACCATTCCAAGCGCCGCGACGCACCATTCGTGCCGGTCAACTGCGGGGCGATCCCGGCAGAGCTGCTCGAAAGCGAATTGTTCGGTCACGAGAAGGGCGCCTTTACCGGCGCGATCACCAGCCGTGCCGGCCGCTTCGAATTGGCCAATGGCGGGACCCTGTTCCTCGACGAAATCGGCGACATGCCACTGCCGATGCAGGTCAAGCTGCTGCGCGTCCTGCAGGAGCGCACCTTCGAGCGCGTGGGCAGCAACAAGACCCAGAGCGTCGATGTGCGCATCATCGCCGCGACCCACAAGAATCTCGAAAGCATGATCGAGATCGGCACCTTCCGCGAAGACCTTTACTATCGCCTGAACGTGTTCCCGATCGAGATGGCGCCGCTGCGTGAGCGCGTCGAAGATATTCCTTTGCTGATGAACGAACTGATCTCGCGCATGGAACACGAGAAGCGCGGTTCGATCCGCTTCAACTCGGCAGCGATCATGTCGCTGTGCCGTCACGGCTGGCCGGGCAACGTCCGCGAGCTGGCCAACCTGGTGGAGCGCATGGCGATCATGCATCCGTACGGGGTGATCGGCGTGGTCGAGCTGCCGAAGAAATTCCGCTACGTCGACGACGAAGACGAGCAAATGGTCGACAGCCTGCGCAGCGATCTCGAAGAGCGCGTGGCGATCAACGGTCATACGCCGGACTTCACCGCCAACGCCATGCTGCCGCCGGAAGGCCTGGACCTGAAAGACTACCTCGGTGGTCTGGAGCAAGGCCTGATTCAGCAGGCGTTGGACGATGCCAATGGCATTGTGGCGCGTGCGGCTGAGCGCCTGCGTATCCGTCGCACCACCCTGGTGGAGAAGATGCGCAAGTACGGCATGAGCCGGCGCGATGGAGATGAACAGGCGGAGGATTGACGCCTGTTTTTCAACTGCTTCATTTATAAGCAGTTTTTTTTAGGCACGGGTATTGCTACAGCCCTCGCAACGTTCCGTTTAACTGACGGTCAGCCAAGCGAGAAAGCACAATGCCCCACGCCCAGATGTCTACTGCCTCCAGTCCCGAGGGGCAGCCGTCCTCCGTAGAGCAGGCAAGCCGACAGGGCCTGGAGCAGGCATTCGAGCTGTTCAGCCAGATGTCCAGCCAGCTGACGGACTCCTACAGCATGCTTGAGGCACGGGTAACCGAGCTCAAGGGTGAGCTCGCAGTCGTCAGTGCCCAGCGCATGCAGGAGCTGGCGGAAAAAGAACGCTTGGCCAACCGCCTGCAAAACCTCCTTGATCTGTTGCCCGGTGGCGTCATCGTCATCGACGGTCACGGCATGGTGCGCGAATCTAATCCTGCCGCTATCGAACTGCTCGGCTTGCCGCTTGAGGGCGAGCTGTGGCGCCATGTGATTGCGCGTTGCTTTGCCCCGCGTGAAGACGACGGTCATGAAGTTTCCTTGAAAAATGGTCGACGCCTGTCTATCGCCACCCGTTCGCTGGATGCCGAGCCGGGGCAACTGGTGCTGCTCAATGACCTGACAGAAACCCGTCATCTGCAAGATCAACTGGCACGCCACGAGCGCTTGTCCTCGCTGGGGCGTATGGTCGCCTCGCTGGCCCATCAGATCCGCACTCCGCTATCCGCTGCATTGCTCTATGCCAGTCATTTGACTGAGCAGCAATTGCCGGTCGCTACCCAGCAGCGTTTCGCCGGGCGCCTGAAAGAGCGCCTGCACGAACTCGAGCACCAAGTGCGCGACATGCTGGTCTTCGCTCGCGGTGAGTTGCCGCTGACCGATCGCCTGACCCCGAATAGCTTGATGCAGGCACTGCAAGCGGCGGCGCTGACGCATGTCCAGGATCTGCCCATCCGCTGGCAGTGCGACAGTCATGCCGGTGAGCTGCTGTGCAACCGCGACACGCTGGTCGGAGCGCTGCTGAACCTGATCGAAAACGCCATTCAGGCCAGTGTCGGCGACGTCCGCCTGAAAGTGCATTGCTACACCCGTGACAACAACCTGCATCTGAGTATCAGCGACAGTGGCAGCGGCATCGAGCCTGCGGTTCTGGCGCGGCTCGGCGAGCCATTTTTTACCACCAAAGTCACCGGCACCGGCCTCGGCCTGACCGTGGTCAAGGCTGTGGCCCGTGCGCATCAGGGAGAATTGCTGCTGCGTTCGCGGGTCGGGCGCGGCACGTGCGCGCAGGTGATCCTGCCGCTGTTTTCTGCTGTACACGGAGCTGAGTAAAAGACATGGGCATCAAGGTTTTGCTGGTCGAGGATGACCGCTCATTGCGCGAGGCGCTGGCCGATACGTTGTTGCTGGCCGGGCACGATTACCATGCGGTCGGCTGCGCTGAAGACGCGCTGACGGCGGTGGCGCGTGAGGCGTTCAATCTGGTGGTCAGCGACGTCAACATGCCGGGCATGGACGGTCACCAGTTACTCTCGCTGTTGCGGGCCCGCCAACCGCAATTGCCGGTGTTGCTGATGACGGCGCACGGCGCGGTCGAGCGTGCGGTCGATGCGATGCGCCAGGGCGCGGCCGACTATCTGGTCAAGCCGTTTGAACCCAAGGCCTTGCTGGATCTGGTGGCACGGCATGCGCTAGGCAGTATTGGCACAAGCGACGGCGACGGTCCGGTGGCCGTCGAGCCGGCCAGTGCGCAGTTGCTGGAGCTGGCAGCGCGGGTGGCGCGCAGCGATTCGACAGTGCTGATCTCCGGCGAATCCGGCACCGGTAAAGAAGTGTTGGCGCGCTACATTCACCAGCAATCCCATCGCGCCAGCCAGCCGTTCATTGCGATCAACTGTGCGGCGATCCCGGACAACATGCTCGAAGCCACGTTGTTCGGCCACGAGAAGGGTTCGTTCACCGGCGCCATCGCGGCGCAGGCCGGCAAGTTCGAACAAGCCGACGGCGGCACGCTGTTGCTCGACGAAATCTCCGAAATGCCCCTCGGCCTGCAAGCCAAACTCCTGCGCGTGTTGCAGGAGCGCGAGGTCGAGCGCGTCGGGGCGCGTAAACCGATTGCCCTGGATATTCGCGTGGTCGCCACCACCAACCGTGATCTGGCGGGCGAAGTGGCGGCGGGGCGTTTCCGTGAAGACCTTTTTTACCGTCTGTCGGTTTTCCCCTTGGCCTGGCGTCCACTTCGCGAGCGCACTGCCGATATCCTGCCGCTGGCCGAAAGGTTGCTGGCCAAACACGTCAATAAAATGAAGCACGCGGCGGCGAAACTCTCACCTGAAGCGCAAGCTTGCCTGACCGCTTACCCGTGGCCGGGCAATGTGCGTGAGCTGGATAACGCCATTCAGCGTGCGCTGATCTTGCAGCAGGGCGGTTTGATTCAGCCGCAGGATTTCTGTCTGGCCGGTCCCGTGACGTACACCGCGATGCCCGTCGTCGCGCCGGTGTCAGCGGTGCTTCGCGAGGTGGAAATCGAAGCGGATTCCGCCGGTGCACTGGGCGATGACCTGCGGCGCCGGGAGTTTCAGATGATCATCGACACCCTGCGCGCCGAGCGCGGCCGACGAAAGGAAGCGGCGGAAAAGCTCGGTATCAGCCCGCGCACCCTGCGCTACAAGCTGGCGCAAATGCGCGATGCCGGGATGGACGTCGAAGGTTATCTGTTCGCCACCTGACGTCTGGCGCAACGATTTGAAAACGCTTTTCTGAAAGGGGTGCCCATGAGCTGGCACCCTTGTTGCTAATACCTGTGTACCCGCCGAGTGAGTGTCAAAAAATTGCGGGCCGCCCAAGAGAGTAGACCATGAGCCAAGGTATTGAATTTAATCGGTTGATGACAGACATGAAGGCCATGAAGCTGGATGCCATGTCTGCGCCGAAATCGACGACCGCTGTCCCTGAGTTGGGAGGCAGCAGCTTTTCCGACATGCTCGGTCAGGCGATCAACAAGGTCAGCGATACCCAGACCGCGTCGACTCAGTTGGCCAACGCATTCGAAGTGGGCAAGAGCGGCGTCGATCTGACGGACGTGATGATCGCTTCGCAAAAAGCCAGCGTGTCGTTCCAGGCTCTGACCCAGGTGCGCAACAAGCTGGTTCAGGCTTATCAAGACATCATGCAGATGCCGGTTTAAGGACGAGATTGAGTCATGGCAGAAGCAGTCGCCGATAACGTTCCGGCCAAGGCCACCCCGATAGACGGCAAACCGCCGCTGTTCGGCCTGTCCTTCCTGGAAAACCTCTCCGAGATGACCATGCTGCGTCAGGTGGGCCTGTTGGTCGGCCTGGMTGCGAGCGTGGCGATTGGCTTTGCCGTGGTGCTGTGGTCGCAGCAGCCGGATTACCGTCCGTTGTACGGCAGTCTTGCCGGCATGGACGCCAAGCAGGTCATGGACACCCTGGCCTCTGCTGACATTCCTTACACCGTCGAACCGAACTCCGGCGCCTTGCTGGTCAAGGCCGATGACCTGTCCCGTGCGCGGATGAAACTCGCCGCTGCTGGTGTCACTCCCAGCGACGGCAACATCGGTTTTGAAATCCTCGACAAGGAACAGGGGCTGGGCACCAGTCAGTTCATGGAAGCGACGCGCTACCGTCGTGGCCTCGAAGGTGAACTGGCGCGGACCATCTCCAGCTTGAACAACGTCAAGGGTGCCCGCGTGCACCTGGCGATTCCGAAGAGTTCGGTGTTCGTGCGTGATGAACGCAAGCCAAGTGCTTCGATTCTGGTCGAGTTGTATTCCGGTCGTTCGCTGGAGCCGGGTCAGGTGGTGGCGATCATCAACCTGGTGGCCACCTCCGTTCCTGAATTGAGCAAGTCGCAGATCACCGTCGTCGACCAGAAGGGCAACCTGCTCTCTGATCAGGCGGAGAACTCCGAAATGACCATGGCCGGCAAGCAGTTCGATTACAGCCGCCGCATGGAAAGCATGCTCACCCAGCGCGTGCACAACATTCTGCAGCCGGTATTGGGCAATGATCGCTACAAGGCTGAGGTCTCGGCCGACATCGATTTCAATGCCGTCGAGTCGACTGCCGAGCAGTTCAACCCGGATCAACCGGCGTTGCGCAGCGAGCAGTCGGTCAACGAACAACGCACCGCCAGCAATGGCCCGCAAGGTGTGCCGGGTGCCCTGAGCAACCAGCCGCCGTCGCCAGCCTCGGCGCCGCAAACCACCGGTGGCGCCGCCGCGCCGGCCGCTATGGTGCAGCCAGGCCAGCCATTGGTTGACGCCAACGGTCAGCAGATCATGGACCCGGCCACCGGCCAGCCGATGCTCGCACCATACCCGGCAGACAAGCGTCAACAATCGACCAAGAACTTCGAACTCGACCGTTCCATCAGCCACACCAAACAGCAGCAGGGTCGCCTGAATCGCCTGTCGGTGTCGGTGGTGGTCGACGATCAGGTCAAGGTCAACGCGGCCAACGGCGAAACCACACGCGCGCCGTGGAGCGCCGACGAATTGGCGCGTTTCACTCGTCTGGTCCAGGACGCCGTCGGTTTCGACGCCAGTCGTGGCGACAGCGTCAGCGTGATCAACATGCCGTTCTCCGCCGAGCGCGGCGAAGTGATTGCCGATATTCCGTTCTACTCCCAGCCATGGTTCTGGGACATCGTCAAACAAGTGCTGGGTGTGTTGTTCATCCTGGTGCTGGTGTTTGGTGTGCTGCGTCCGGTGCTCAACAACATTACCGGCGGCGGCAAAGGCAAGGAGCTGGCCGGTCTGGGCAGCGACGTGGAACTCGGTGGGATGGGCGGCCTGGACGGCGACCTGGCCAACGACCGCGTAAGCCTCGGTGGTCCGCAGAGCATTCTGTTGCCGAGCCCAAGTGAGGGTTATGACGCGCAACTGAATGCAATCAAGAGTCTGGTGGCCGAGGATCCGGGTCGCGTGGCTCAGGTCGTGAAAGAGTGGATTAACGCAGATGAGTGATAACCGAGCCGCTACCGTCAAACTGACCAAGGTCGACAAAGCCGCGATTCTGCTGCTGTCCCTGGGTTCGACCGACGCCGCACAAGTGCTGCGCCACATGGGCCCGAAAGAGGTTCAGCGTGTCGGCGTGGCCATGGCCCAGATGGGCAACGTCCATCGCGAGCAGGTCGAGCAGGTCATGAGCGAGTTCGTCGATATCGTCGGCGACCAGACCAGCCTCGGCGTCGGTTCCGACGACTACGTGCGCAAAATGCTCACTCAGGCCCTGGGTGAAGACAAGGCCAACGGCCTGATCGACCGCATCCTGCTCGGTGGCAACACCAGTGGCCTCGACAGCCTGAAATGGATGGAGCCGCGCGCCGTTGCCGACGTGATCCGTTACGAGCACCCGCAAATTCAAGCGATCGTGGTGGCGTACCTCGACCCGGATCAGGCCGGTGAAGTGCTCGGCAACTTCGACCACAAGGTGCGTCTGGACATCATCCTGCGCGTCTCGTCGTTGAACACCGTACAGCCAGCAGCACTGAAAGAACTCAACCAGATTCTCGAGAAGCAGTTCTCCGGCAACTCGAATGCCTCGCGCACCACCCTGGGTGGTATCAAGCGTGCGGCCGACATCATGAACTTCCTCGACAGCTCGATCGAAGGCCAGCTCATGGATTCGATCCGCGAAGTCGACGAAGACCTGTCCGGTCAGATCGAGGACCTCATGTTCGTGTTCAACAACCTCGCCGATGTCGACGACCGTGGCATTCAGGCGTTGCTGCGCGAAGTGTCCTCGGACGTGCTGGTGCTGGCCCTCAAGGGTTCGGACGAAGGTGTCAAAGAGAAGATCTTCAAGAACATGTCCAAACGTGCTGCCGAACTGTTGCGCGACGACCTCGAGGCCAAAGGCCCGGTGCGCGTCAGCGATGTCGAAACCGCGCAGAAAGAAATCCTCACCATTGCCCGTCGTATGGCCGAAGCCGGCGAGATCGTACTCGGTGGCAAAGGTGGCGAGGAAATGATCTAAGCCCATGGACAAGCACGACGACGATGTGACGGATCTGATCCGTGCCCGCGATGTCCGTGGTTTCGAATCCTGGGCCATGCCCAGCTTCGATCCGCCGAAACCGGAACCCGAGCCAGAGCCGGAACCCGAACCGCCGGAAATGGAAGAGGTGCCGCTGGAAGAAGTCCAGCCACTGACCCTGGAAGAACTCGAAAGCATCCGTCAGGAGGCTTACAACGAAGGCTTCGGCATCGGCGAGAAAGAAGGCTTTCACAGCGCCACGCTCAAGGTTCGTCAGGAAGCTGAAGTGGCGCTGGCGGCAAAACTTGCCAGCCTTGAGCAGTTGATGGCGAACCTGTTCGAACCCATCGCTGAGCAAGACACGCAGATCGAAAAATCGCTGGTCGACCTCGTGCAGCACATCACCAAACAGGTGATCAAGCGCGAACTGGCCATTGATTCCAGCCAGATCGAACACGTCATGCGCGATGCGCTCAAGCTGTTGCCGCTGGGTGTGGAAAACGTGCGTCTGTACGTCAATCCGCAGGACTTCGAACAGGCCAAGGCCTTGCGCGAACGTCATGATGAAACCTGGCGCATCGTCGAAGATGAATCGCTGTTGCCGGGTGGCTGCCGGGTTGAAACCGAGCACAGCCGCATCGATGCCAGCATCGAAACCCGTGTCGCTCAGGTCATGGCCAAACTGTTCGATCAGTTGCACGAGCAGGCGTTGCACCCGGCCGAGGCGGATCTGAGTCTGGATATTCCAGAAGACGTAAAACCGGGGGCCACACCTGACGAGCCGCTCGCGGACGAACCCGATGCGCCTTGAACGCACCAGTTTCGCCAAGCGCCTGAGCACTTACGCTGAGGCCACCGAGATTGCCGGCGCGCCGATTCTTGAAGGTCGCCTGCTGCGCATGGTCGGCCTCACCCTCGAAGCCGAAGGCCTGCGCGCCGCCATGGGCACGCGCTGCCTGGTGATCAATGACGACAGCTATCACCCGTCCCAGGTCGAAGCGGAAGTCATGGGGTTTTCCGGCAGCAAAGTTTTTCTGATGCCGGTCGGCAGCGTTGCCGGCATCGCCCCGGGCGCCCGTGTGGTACCACTGGCTGATACCGGTCGCTTGCCGATGGGCATGAGCATGCTCGGGCGCGTCCTCGACGGCGCCGGTCGTGCGCTGGACGGCAAGGGCGGGATGAAGGCCGAAGACTGGGTGCCAATGGACGGCCCGACGATCAACCCGCTCAACCGTGACCCGATCAGCGTACCGCTGGACGTTGGTATCCGTTGCATCAACGGTTTGCTGACGGTCGGTCGCGGCCAGCGTCTGGGTCTGTTCGCCGGTACCGGTGTCGGTAAATCGGTGTTGCTGGGCATGATGACCCGCTTCACCGAGGCCGACATCATCGTCGTTGGCCTGATCGGTGAGCGGGGTCGAGAAGTTAAGGAATTCATCGAGCACATCCTCGGTGAAGAAGGTCTCAAGCGTTCCGTGGTCGTCGCATCCCCTGCGGACGATGCGCCGCTGATGCGCCTGCGCGCCGCCATGTATTGCACGCGAATTGCCGAGTATTTCCGCGACAAGGGCAAGAACGTCCTGCTGCTGATGGATTCGCTGACCCGTTTCGCCCAGGCGCAGCGGGAAATCGCCTTGGCCATCGGCGAACCGCCGGCAACCAAGGGGTATCCGCCGTCAGTGTTCGCCAAATTGCCGAAACTGGTTGAGCGTGCCGGTAATGCGGAGAAGGGCGGTGGTTCGATTACCGCGTTCTATACGGTGTTGTCCGAAGGCGATGACCAGCAGGATCCGATTGCCGACTCGGCTCGAGGCGTACTTGATGGTCACATCGTGCTGTCCCGGCGTCTGGCCGAGGAAGGGCACTATCCGGCCATCGACATTGAAGCGTCGATCAGCCGGGTAATGCCGGCGGTGGTTTCGCCGGAACACATGCAGCGCGCGCAGTACTTCAAACAGTTGTGGTCGCGTTATCAGCAGAGCCGCGATCTGATCAGCGTCGGCGCCTACGTTGCCGGCGGCGACCGCGAGACCGATCTGGCGATTTCCCTGCAACCGCAGTTGGTGCGCTACCAGCGTCAGGGCCTCAACGACAAAATCAACATGGGTGAAAGCCAGGCCTATCTCGAGACCTTGTTCGCCCCTGCGGCGGGCGGGTAACCGGCCATGGCCGTCAGCCGCGCTGCGCGCCTGGCTCCGGTGGTGGACATGGCCGAACAGGCCGAGAAAACCGCCGTGCAACGGCTGGGCTATTTTCAGGGTCAGGTTAAAGTCGCAGAAAGCAAACTCGCCGACCTCAATGCCTTTCGTCTGGATTACTCGCAGCAATGGATCGTGCGCGGCAGTACCGGCGTGAGCGGGCAGTGGCTGCTGGGTTTTCAGGGCTTTCTGGCGCAACTCGACACCGCCGTCGACCAGCAGCGCCAGAGTCTGGTCTGGCACCAGAACAAGCTCGACAAGGCGCGTGAGGAATGGCAACAGGCGTTCGCCAAGGTCGAAGGTTTGCGCAAACTGGTGCAGCGTTATCGCGAAGAGGCGCAACGTCTCGAAGACAAGCGCGAGCAGAAGTTGCTCGATGAATTGTCACAGCGTTTGCCGCGACAGAATCCCTTCTAAATTGCACCGCGAAACCCTGTGGGAGCGAGCCTGCTCGCGAATGCAATCGGTCAGTTGACTCAATTGTTGACTGGCACGATGCCTTCGCGAGCAGGCTCGCTCCCACATTTGATCCGGTGTTGCACCTTGCCCATGGGTCTACCAAGTGCTAAACCTTGTACAGGTTCGTCAATGACAAGGAAGCCAGTCAATGTCAGTCGTTACAGAAGTCTCTCCGGATGGTCAAAAGCTGACGATTTCCGTCAAGGGTCGATTTGATTTTGGTCGCCATCAGGAATTTCGCGATTCCTATGAGCGGCTCGACACCAAGCCTGAATCCATTGTGGTCGACCTGAAAGAAGCCACCTACCTCGACAGCTCCGCACTGGGCATGCTGCTCCTGCTGCGCGATCACGCCGGCGGCGATAACTCGGACGTGCGAGTCGTCAACAGCAGCTCCGATGTGAAGAAGATCCTCGCCATCTCCAATTTCGACAAACTATTCGACATCACTTGACGACCATGCAGGCGCAAGAGCCGCTGACCATACTGATCGCCGAAGACAGCGCCGCCGATCGCCTGTTGCTGTCGACCATCGTCCGTCGTCAGGGCCATAACGTCTTGACGGCGGCCAACGGTGCCGAAGCGGTCGATCTGTTTCGCCGGCAGCAACCCGATCTGGTGCTGATGGACGCGATGATGCCGGTCATGGACGGCTTCGAAGCCGCGCGGCAGATCAAGGCGCTGGCGGGCGAGACGCTGGTGCCGATCATCTTCCTCACCTCGCTGACTGAAAGCGAAGCGCTGGCCCGTTGTCTGGAGGCCGGTGGCGACGACTTTCTGGCGAAGCCTTACAACCAGGTGATCCTCGCCGCCAAAATCAAGGCGATGGATCGCTTGCGCCGCTTGCAGGCAACCGTGCTGCAGCAGCGCGACCTGATCGCCAAACACCATGATTACCTGCTCAACGAACAGCGTGTGGCCAAAGCCGTTTTCGACAAAGTGGCGCATTCCGGTTGCCTGAGTGCGCCGAACATCCGCTACCTGCAATCGCCCTATGCCTTGTTCAACGGTGACCTGCTGCTGGCGGCCTACACGCCGGCAGGGGACATGCATGTGCTGTTAGGCGATTTCACTGGCCATGGCCTGCCGGCAGCCGTCGGGGCGATGCCCCTGGCCGAGGTGTTCTATGGCATGACCGCCAAGGGCTATGGCCTGGCCGAAACCCTGCGCGAGATGAATGCCAAGCTCAAGCGCATCCTGCCGGTGGACATGTTCTGTTGTGCCACGTTGCTGTGCCTGAGTTTTCAGCGGCGTTCGGTCGAAGTGTGGAACGGTGGCATGCCTGACGGTTATCTGCATCGGATTGCCACTGGCGAGCGTGTGCCGCTGGCCGCGCGGCACTTGCCGTTGGGGGTGCTGAGTGCACAGGCGTTCGATGACCGTACGGAAGTGCATCCGATGGCCGTCGGTGATCGGGTGTTTCTGTTGTCCGACGGGGTGATCGACACCAGTGACGCCAGTGATCAACTGTTCGGCGTCGAGCGTTTGCAGCAGGTGTTCGCCGCCAACCGCGAGCCGGATCGCTTGTTCGAGGATATCGAGCAGGCGCTGCGGGATTTTCGTGGCGAGGCGCGCGACGATGTCAGCATGGTCGAGGTCAGCCTGCTGGAGCCGGCGCAGGTCAAGCCGTCGGCGCCGGTGTATTCCGACAGCGGCCAGTCGTGCCCGCTCGACTGGTCGGTGAGCTTCGAGTTTTGTGGCGCCACGCTCAAGCGCTTCAATCCGTTGCCGTACCTGTTGCAGTTGCTGCTTGAGGTGCATGGGTTGCGGGCGCAGAGTGGTGCTTTGTACAGCGTGCTGGCCGAGTTGTATTCCAATGCACTGGAACATGGCGTGCTGGGGCTGGACTCCAGCCTCAAGCGCGATGCGGCGGGTTTTGCTCGCTATTATCAGCAGCGCAACGATCGGCTGGAGGCGCTGCAGGATGGCTTTGTCCGTGTGCATCTGCAGGTGCAGCCACAAGGCGAGGGCGGCCGGCTGGTGATTCGCGTTGAGGACAGCGGCAAGGGTTTTGATGTGGCGCGAGTCATGGAAAGGCCGCTGGACGGTATCCGTTTGTCGGGGCGCGGCGTCAGTCTGGTCCGGCAATTGGGGCATAACGCCAGTTGGTCGGACGAAGGTCGTAGTGCCTGCGTGGAGTTTTCCTGGGAGGTTGAGGCATAATTCGCGCAATTCTTGATCAAGGAGTGAACAAGTGACTGACACACATATTGATCGCGAGGCGCTGAGAGTACTGCGCGATGTGATGGAGGAGGGTTATCCAGAACTGCTGGATACCTTTCTGACGGATTCCGAAAGTCGCTTGGTTGATCTGCGAAAAGCGGTGGATGCCAAGGTCTTGTCGGAAGTTGCCCACAGCTTCAAGGGCAGCGCCAGCAATATGGGGGCTGTCCGTTTGGCGGCGCTCTGCCAGGAGCTGGAGTCGGAAGCCAAAAATAAGAGCCCGGCGGAAATAGTCAAACTGGTCGCTCAGATCAGTGGCGAATTTGCTGAAGTTCGCCCGGTTTATGAAAGCGAAAAACATCCTGCTCACACGCACTGATCCCGCCGTCCGGCGCTTTTTACGAGCGCCGGGCAAAACTGGCCCGGCACTTGCAGTTATCTCCGCAACTGTACCTACGATCCCAGTGCAGCGGAGACCGTTTCATGCCTGCGACCCCCAACATCCTTCTTCAGAATGCCGCTCAGGCCAAGGCGCAAGCTGCCTCGGCCAAATCGTCGGCTATGGCCGTAGACACCGGGGATAAAGCCTCAAGCTTCGCTAAAGTGTTCGCCGATCAGGGGTCGAGCAAGCCTGTCGCCACCGCTGACAATTCGCCGAAGTCGGCGCGCGACAAGGTCGCTGACAACAGCGGCAAAAAGGACATCGGCAAAGATCAGTCTGCCGCTGCACAGCCGGCGGTTGCCGATAGCGGCAACGACTTGCCTGCCGACAAAACCGCAGCGACCGATGACAGCACCGCCAGCAGCGACGACAACACAGACACCGCCCAGACGCCAGTGGTAGACGCGGCGCCGGTTGATCCGACGCTCGATCCGGCATTGGCAACCGCTGTGCAGCCGGTAGTCACGGCGCCAGTTGTGCAGACTCCGGCGGTCGTCGCGAGTGCCCAGCCTGAAGCCGAAACGCCTGCGCTTGCCGCACTGCCGGGTACGGTCAAAGATCCGGCACCGGCACCGGCCACCGACAGCGATTTCGACCCCTCGGCCGATCCGCTCGACTCGATGCCAGCCGTGCGCATGGCGATGGAGCAGGGCGGGCACATTTCCGCCGCCAGCCAGGCGCAACCGAAAGCGTCGCCGGCTCAGGCTCAGGCCGACGGTGAATTGACTTCCGCGCAAACCTTCGCCGCCGGCATGGCCAGTATGCTCGACGTGCAAGCCGACAAGGACAGCACCAGCCAGGGTGGTGACAAAGCGTTCAGCGGCTTGATCGACGATGGCCTCAAAGATCTCAAGACTGCGACCAGCGATACCCGCGTCGATGACTTCGCCAACCGTCTGGCGGCACTGACGCAGGCGGCCACGCCGAAGACAGCGAACGCGGTACCGGTGAATCAGCCGATCGCCATGCACCAGAGCGGCTGGACTGAAGAAGTGGTCAATCGCGTCATGTATCTGTCGAGTGCCAATCTGAAGGCGGCGGACATTCAGCTGCAGCCGGCTGAACTGGGGCGATTGGATATTCGCGTCAACATGGTTCCGGACCAGCAGACCCAAGTGACCTTTATGAGCGCGCATCCAAGCGTGCGAGAAGCGCTGGACGGCCAGATGCATCGCCTGCGCGAAATGTTCAACCAGCAGGGCATGGGTCAGGTCGACGTCAATGTCTCCGACCAGAACCGTGGCTGGCAGGGGCAACAAGGTCAGGAACAGGCGCAGCAGGGCCAGAGTGGTCGCACCAGCGCGGCCGGCGGACGCCTCGATTCGGCGGATGACGAATTGGCGCCTGCCGCTATTGCTGAAGTTGCTGCTCAAACCACCAGCGTGATTGGCAGCAGCGCGGTCGACTATTACGCCTGATCAAAATCAAGAGCCCCTCATCGGAACGCCGCCCGCCTAGCCCTCTCCCGGAGGGAGAGGGGACTGATTGGGGGATGCTCTTGAAGTGCGCCGACCKGATACTGCTGCTGTGAATCCATAATCGACTTGGTCTTTCAGGTCGATGTTTGACGTCCGACATCTCGGTCGGCCCCCTGAAAACCCTCACCCTAGCCCTCTCCCAGAGGGAGAGGGGACTGATTGGGGGATGCTCTTGAAGTACGCCGACCTGATACTTCTGCTGTGAATCTCCAATCGACTCGGTCTTTCAGGTCGATGTTTGGCGTCTGACATCTCGGTCGGCCCCTTGAAAACCCTCACCCTAGCCCTTCCCAGAGGGAGAGGGGACCGATTGGGGGATGCTCTTGAAGTACGCCGACCGGATACTCCTGTTGTGAATCCATAATCGACTTGGTCTTGCAGGTCGGTGTTTGACGTCTTGCACCTCGGTCGGCCCCCTGAAAACCCTCACCCTAGCCCTCTCCCGGAGGGATAGGGGACTGATTGGGGGATGCTCTTGAAGTACGCCGACCTGATACTCCTGTTGTGAATCCGTAATCGACTTGGTCTTTCAGGTCGGTGTTTGACGTCTTGCACTTCGGTCGGCCACCTGAAAACCCTCACCCTAGCCCTCTCCCGGAGGGAGAGGGGACTGATTGGGGGATGCTCTTGAAGTACGCCGGTCTGATACTTCTGCTGTRAATCTCTAATCGACTGGGTCTTTCACGTCGATGTTTAACGCAAGACACCTCGGTCGGCCCCCTCTCCCTCCGGGAGAGGGCTGGGGTGAGGGTGCCTTTGACTTTAGCGTTGTCTGCGCTACGGCCGACACTTCTGGCATAACACTTGCTCTTGCCTTGCCGTGCGACTGTGAAAACCCGATTAGTGACGGATTATTGGCATGGCGAAGAGCGAAACAGCAGCAGTGAAAGACCCCGCAACCAAAGGCAAACTCAAGCTGATCATTGTGATCGTGCTGGCGTTGCTGCTGGCCATTGGCGCGTCCGTGGGGGCGACCTGGTTCTTCATGCACAGCGCTCAGAGCAAGCCTGCCGAAGCCGCTGATGCAGCGCCTGTCGGCAAGCAGCCGGCGATTTTCGAGCCGATGGCGCCGGCCTTTGTCGCCAACTACAACCAGAACGGCCGTCAGCGCTACATGCAGGTGAGCATCACCATGCTGGCGCGTAATCAGGCTGATCTGGAAGCGCTCAAAGTGCACATGCCGGTGATCCGCAACAACCTGGTGATGCTCTTCTCCGGTCAGGATTTCGCCACCTTGGCGACCCCGGTCGGCCAGGAGATGTTGCGCCAGAAGGCCACCGCCAGCGTCCAGGAAGTGGCGCAGAAAGAGCTGGGCAAAGTGGTGATCGAACAGTTGCTTTTCACTAATTTCGTACTGCAGTAGGAACACGACATGGCCGTGCAGGATCTGCTGTCCCAGGATGAAATCGACGCGCTGTTGCATGGCGTCGACGATGGTCTGGTACAGACCGATAATGCTGCCGAACCCGGCAGTGTCAAAAGCTACGACCTGACCAGTCAGGACCGCATCGTCCGTGGACGCATGCCGACTCTGGAAATGATCAACGAGCGTTTTGCCCGCTATACCCGCATCAGCATGTTCAACATGCTGCGCCGCTCGGCGGACGTTGCCGTCGGTGGCGTGCAGGTGATGAAGTTCGGCGAATACGTGCATTCGTTGTACGTACCGACCAGCCTCAACCTGGTCAAGATCAAACCATTACGCGGCACCGCGCTGTTCATTCTTGACGCCAAACTGGTGTTCAAACTGGTGGACAACTTCTTCGGCGGCGACGGCCGTCACGCCAAGATCGAAGGGCGTGAATTCACCCCGACCGAACTGCGTGTGGTGCGCATGGTGCTGGAGCAGGCTTTCGTCGATTTGAAAGAAGCCTGGCAGGCGATCATGGAAGTCAATTTCGAGTACATCAACTCGGAAGTGAACCCGGCCATGGCCAACATCGTCGGCCCGAGCGAAGCGATCGTGGTCTCCACGTTCCACATCGAACTCGATGGCGGCGGCGGCGACCTGCACGTGACCATGCCGTACTCGATGATCGAGCCGGTGCGCGAAATGCTCGACGCCGGTTTCCAGTCCGACCTCGACGATCAGGACGAGCGCTGGGTCAACGCGCTGCGTCAGGACGTCCTCGATGTCGACGTACCCATCGGCGCTACCGTGGCGCGCCGCCAGTTGAAACTGCGCGACATCCTGCACATGCAGCCGGGTGACGTGATCCCGGTCGAAATGCCGGAAGACATGATCATGCGCGCCAACGGCGTGCCGGCCTTCAAGGTCAAGATGGGCTCGCACAAAGGCAACCTCGCGTTGCAAGTGATCGAGCCGATCGAGCGTCGCTGAAACGGCGCTCCTACCCCAAGCATTTAACTGAATTTTTGCCCGCCGAGGACAAATGATGAACGACGATATGAACGCCCAGGACGACCAGGCACTGGCTGACGAATGGGCTGCGGCCCTGGAAGAAACCGGTGATGGTCAAGCTGACATCGACGCGCTGCTGGCGGCTGACGCATCCAGCGGCTCGCGCCTGCCGATGGAAGAGTTCGGCAGCGTGCCGAAGAACAACGACCCGGTGACCCTCGACGGCCCGAACCTGGACGTGATCCTCGACATCCCGGTGTCGATTTCGATGGAAGTCGGCAGCACCGACATCAACATCCGCAACCTGCTGCAACTCAACCAGGGTTCGGTAATCGAGCTTGATCGTCTGGCCGGTGAGCCGCTGGACGTGCTGGTTAACGGCACGCTGATTGCGCACGGTGAAGTGGTGGTGGTCAACGAGAAGTTCGGCATCCGTCTGACTGACGTGATCAGCCCAAGCGAACGCATCAAGAAGCTGCGCTGAGTGAAACGGTTTCTCTGGGCTTTGCTGGCATTGCCATTGAGCGTGCTGGCCGCCGAGCCTTCAACGGCGACCACAGTGCCAGCCGCCACCGCGCCGATGGTCAACAGCGGCGTGGCTGGGCAACTGACGCAACTGGTGTTCGGCCTGTTGCTGGTGCTGGGGTTGATCTTCTTCCTCGCCTGGCTGTTGCGCCGGGTGCAGCAGGCAGGTCCGGCAGGCAAGGGCCAGGTGATCGAGCTGATCGGTTCGCGCGCGCTCGGCCCGCGTGACCGTTTGCTGCTGGTGCAGGTCGGCAACGAGCAGATTCTGCTCGGCCTCAGCCCCGGCACCATCACCGCGCTGYACGTGCTCAAAGAGCCGGTCGAGGTGCCGAACACCAGCGAGAAAGCGACCCCGGAATTTGCCCAGCATCTGCTGAAGATTCTCGGCAAGGATCAGAAGGATAAGAAGTAATGGGTGCGTTACGCATCGTCTTGACGCTGGCCCTGATGCTGGCCGCGCCGCTGGCATTCGCCGCCGATCCGTTGTCGATCCCGGCGATCACGCTAGGCACCAACGCCGATGGCGCGCAGGAGTATTCGGTCAGTCTGCAGATCCTCTTGATCATGACCGCCCTGAGCTTCATTCCGGCGGCCGTTATTCTGATGACCAGTTTCACCCGGATCATCATCGTCTTCTCGATCCTGCGTCAGGCCCTCGGCCTGCAACAGACGCCGTCGAACCAGATCCTCACCGGCATGGCGCTGTTCCTCACCATGTTCATCATGGCCCCGGTGTTCGACCGGGTGAACAACGATGCGCTGCAACCGTATCTGGCGGAAAAGCTCACCGCCCAGCAAGCGGTCGAAAAAGCTCAGGTGCCGATCAAGGACTTCATGCTCGCGCAGACCCGCACCAGCGATCTGGAGCTGTTCATGCGCCTGTCCAAGCGCACCGACATCGCCACGCCGGATCAGGCGCCGCTGACCATTCTGGTGCCGGCATTCGTCACCTCCGAGCTTAAAACCGCGTTCCAGATCGGCTTCATGATCTTCATTCCGTTCCTGATCATCGACCTGGTCGTGGCCAGTGTGCTGATGGCGATGGGTATGATGATGCTCTCGCCGCTGATCATCTCGCTGCCGTTCAAAATCATGCTGTTCGTGCTGGTCGATGGCTGGGCGCTGATCATCGGCACCCTGGCCAGCAGTTTCGGAGGTGTCTCGCCATGACGCCGGAAGTTGCGGTCGATATCTTTCGTGAAGCGTTGTGGCTGACCACCCTGATGGTCGCGATTCTGGTAGTGCCGAGCCTGTTGGTCGGCTTGCTGGTGGCGATGTTCCAGGCCGCGACCCAGATCAACGAACAGACCCTGAGCTTCCTCCCGCGTCTGCTGGTGATGCTGGTCACGTTGATCATCGGTGGTCCGTGGATCGTGCAGACCTTCATGGAATACATCATTCAGTTGTACAAAAACATCCCGATGGTCATCGGCTAAGCCATGCAATCGCTGCTTCAGCTGACCGACACCCAGATCAGTACCTGGGTGGCGTCGTTCATGTTGCCGCTATTTCGCGTCGCCTCGATGCTGATGGTCATGCCGGTGTTCGGCACGACGTTGGTGTCGCGCCGGGTGCGCCTGTATTTCGCCGTGGCCATCACCGTGTGTATTGCGCCGAGCCTGCCGCCGATGCCGGCGGTCAGCCCGCTGGATCTCAGTGGCTTGCTGCTGATAGCCGAGCAGATTCTGGTCGGTGCGGTGCTGGGGTTTTCCCTGCAACTGTTTTTCCAGGCCTTTGCCGTCGCCGGGCAGATTGTCGCGATTCAGATGGGCATGGGCTTCGCCTCGATGGTCGACCCGGCCAACGGTGTGTCGGTGGCGGTGATCGGGCAGTTCTTCACCATGCTGGTGACTTTGCTGTTCCTGTCGATGAACGGCCATCTGGTGGTCTTCGAAGTCCTCACTGAAAGCTTCACCACGCTACCGGTCGGCAGCGGTCTGATGACCGCGCATTACTGGGAACTGGCCGGCAAACTCGGCTGGGTGCTGGGCGCCGCATTGTTGCTGGTGTTGCCGGCGGTGACGGCGTTGCTGGTGGTCAACATCGCGTTTGGCGTGATGACCCGCGCGGCGCCGCAACTGAACATTTTCTCCATCGGTTTCCCGCTGACCCTGGTGCTCGGTCTGTTTATCGTCTGGGTCGGTCTGGCGGACATTCTCAATCAGTATCAGCCACTGGCCAGCGAGGCCTTGCAGCTGTTACGCGAACTGGCACGGGCGCGCTGAGTCATGGCAGAGAGCGAAAGCGGTCAGGACAAAACAGAAGACCCCACGGACAAACGCAAAAAGGATTCCCGTGAGAAGGGTGAGATTGCCCGCTCCAAAGAACTCAACACCCTGGCCGTGACCATGGCCGGTGCTGGTGCGCTGCTGGTGTTTGGCGGCATGCTGGCCGAGGACCTGATGGAGCTGATGCGCCTGAACTTCACGCTGTCGCGCGAAGTGATCATGGATCAGGGTTCCATGGGCGCGTTTCTGTTGCAGTCAGGCCAGATGGCGCTGCTGGCGATCCAGCCGATCATGATCACCCTGTTGCTGGCGGCGCTGATCGGGCCGATTTCCCTCGGCGGCTGGCTGTTCGCGGCCGGCTCCATGGCGCCCAAGTTCAGCCGGATGAACCCGGCGGCAGGCCTGAAGCGGATGTTCTCGTTCAAGGCTGTGGTCGAACTGCTCAAGGCCCTGGCCAAGTTCCTCATCACACTGGGCGTGGCGTTGGCAGTGTTGTCGGCGGACGTCGATGACTTTTTGCGGATCGCCCACGAGCCACTTGAAATGGCGATCATCCACAGCGTCACGCTGGTCGGCTGGAGCACATTGTGGCTGGCCTGCGGCCTGATCATCATCGCGGCTGTCGATGTGCCGGTGCAGCTCTGGGAAGCCCACAAGAAACTGCTGATGACCAAGCAGGAAGTGCGCGACGAGCACAAGGATCAGGAGGGTCGCCCGGAGGTCAAACAGCGCATCCGCCAGACCCAGCGCGAAATGTCTCAACGGCGCATGATGGCGGCGATTCCCGACGCCGACGTGGTCATCACCAACCCGACCCACTACGCCGTCGCGCTCAAGTACGACTCGGAGAAGGGCGGCGCACCCGTGCTGCTGGCCAAGGGCAGCGACTTCCTCGCCCTGAAAATCCGCGAAATCGCCGTAGCCAACAACGTCATGCTCCTCGAATCGCCGGGGCTGGCGCGTTCGATCTACTACTCCACCGAACTCGAGCAGGAAATTCCTGGTGGTCTGTATCTCGCGGTCGCGCAGGTCCTGGCCTACGTCTACCAGATCCGCCAGTACCGCGCCGGCAAGGGCAAGCGCCCGGATCCGCTCAAGGACGACTTGCCGATTCCGCCGGATCTGCGTCGCGACTCATGACGTTGCTGTGCAGCCATTGGTCTGAGATCTCCCTTTACTGTCAACTCTGACAGGTGCGCTTCCCGTGATTTTGCAGTTTGATGCAAGGTGGCGCCGCGAACCTGGCGCGGTCAGGCGAGCGAGTGCAAGGGAGCAAGGCAATGAAAGGTATTTTCAGCAGCTACGATGAAAAAACCGGGAGAGGCACCATCACGCCGAAGCAATCGGGACGATCCCTTTCCTTTGCCGAAGCCACGGGTTTTTTTCTCACCGCCAAAGAATACCGATTCAGCATTCCATTGCCCGATGCCCGGCAGGCGAATATCAAAGTGGGCGGCGAGGTCGAGTTCGAATTGCCCAGGAGCAAGAATGGAAAAGTGAAAATCCTTCGGTATTGAGCAAYCGWTTGCAAARCCGYTGAACGGGGCGGCGGTTTTTTATGATCGTTCCCACGCTCTGCGTGGGAATGCAGCCCGGGACGCTCCGCRTCCCTTCCAAAGCCGAACGCRGAGCGTCCGTTGAGGCATTCCCACGCAGGAGCGTGGGAACGATCAGTACCCGAACTAGTTCGGCAACTCCAGATTATCCATCACCCGATTCACCGCCAGCTCTCCCAGCATGATCAGTTGCGCAATCCCCAACAGCGTCCTGCGCTGCGACGCGGGTACGAGATGGGCAAAGTCATGGGCGATGGTTCTGGCGGAGGCGAGTGTTTCGCTGGCATCGGCCAGCAGTTCCTCGTTTTTGAAGTCGGCGGTGACGGCGTACATCCGGCGGGTCTTACGCGGTGGGGGCGTGGAGCCGGGTGGGCAGAGGTAGTGATCGAGGGCGCGTTCGGCGGCGTCGTTGAGCTTTTTTGAATCGAGGGATTCGTAGGGGGAGGCGAGATCGATTTCGGGTGGGTTGGGTGTTGGTTTGATCATGGTGAAGCTCCTTTGAAGTGGAGCCGCTACAACCTGTCGCTAAACAGGAGGGTGGCGGCTGTACGCAGGTTAGCGAACCGGTCAAAGGCACCCGGCAGACCCGAAGGTCTCCCGCATACAGCCACCATGACGAAATCGCGAAAAAACAGATCCGCAACGAAGCCTGGAACGCCGATGCACCTTTGACTTGAATTCGAGTCGCTAAACCCGATCGCTGATTCGTCAGCGACCGACCCACAATAGAACCCGCCCCCAAAGCGCACAAGCCGGCGGATTCTGGCGTAGCTGTAGGCAATGGCGCAAGAATTTGTAGCCTGGAAGGCGTGTCCTGAAGTGTCTTTTAAACACCAGAGTTTAAGAGGCGCGTTGCGCTGACTTCACTGGCC